>NZ_JBEZED010000025.1:0-120615 GCF_040648675.1 Micromonospora sp. NPDC049101
GCCCAGACCGATGTTGAGTTGCCGGGTCTGCTTCCGCTTGTCCTCGGCCGTAGTCACGTGTCGTCGTATCGGGTGGGTCGGTGGTTTGGGCCGTCGTGGGCGTCGACGCTTGATCAGCGGGTCGAGGTCGACGAGCAGGGGGTGTGCTTCGTCGCCGAGGACGGCATGGTCCTGTCCTACCCGACACGCGGGGATGGTGGCGGGCAGGTCATGCCGGCGGCGGGTCCTCGTTGGCCGCTCACTCCGACCGCGGACGGTTTCCGGGTCGAGCAGCCGGAGACCGGTCGCGCCCTGCACTTCCGAACGGTGCCGGAGCAGCCTGAGCCGGAGGGCGGCGGTGGCCCTGTTCGGGTGTTGCCCCTGGTTGCCGTGACGGACCGCAATGGTCATCGGATCGACGTGGACTGGCGCGACGGTGTGGTCACCGAGGTTCGGCACAGTGGTGGGTATCGGATCGCTGTCGACACCCTGCAGGGTCGGGTGGCGGCGCTGAGTCTGCTCGACGCGGAACCGTCCGGTGGGGCCCGGACGCTGGTGCGGTTCGGCTACGACGAGGACGGTCACCTCGCCGAGGTGGTCAACGGGTCCGGGCTTCCCCTCAAGTTCGGCTATGACGATGACGGCCGGTTGGTTCGCTGGCTGGATCGTAACGAGCAGGAGTACCGCTACACCTACGACGAGCAGGGTCGTTGCGTGGCCGCGACCGGTTCGGGCGGGTACCTGTCCGCGCGGTTGCACTACCACCCGGTCGAGCGGACGACCGCGGTGGACGACTCACTCGGCAACAGCACCATCTATGAGCTGACCGGGCGCGGTCAAACGCATCGAGTCACGGACCCGCTGGGTCATGTCACGGCGTTCACCTGGGACCGGTTCGATCGGAAGCTGTCCGAGACCGATGCGCTGGGGCGGATCACTCGTTGGTCCTACGATGACGACGGCAACCTGGTCGAGGTCACCCGCCCGGACGGCAGCCGGGCGACGGCCGCGTACAACGAGCTACGTCAGCCGGTCGTGGTCACCGACGTCGACGGTGCGATCTGGCGCCGTGAGTACGACGAACGCGGCAACCTGACCATGATCACCGATCCCATTGGCGCGACCACCCGATACCGCTACGGCGAGAGCGGTCACCTCAGCGAGGTGACCGACGCCCTGGACAGCGTCCTGGTGGTGGCCACGGATCCGGCGGGGTTGATCAGTCAGGTCGCCGAGCCCACCGGCGCGGTGACGACCTACCGGCGGGATTCCGCCGGACGGGTTGTCGAGGTAACCGACCCCGTCGGCGGCACCACCCATCTCGGCTGGACCGTCGAGGGGCGGCCGGCGTGGCGGCGAAGTCCGGACGGGGTGAGCGAGGAATGGACCTACGACCCGGAAGGAAACCTGGTCACCCACACCGACCAGACCGGGGCGACGACCGAGTTCGAGATCGGCCCCTTCGACCTGCCGGTGGCGCGTACCGGGCCGGACGGCGCCCGGCTGACCTTCGCCTATGACACCGAGCTGCGCCTCACCGCGGTCACCAATCCGCAGGGGCTCGTCTGGCGCTACGACTACGACCCCGGTGGGCGGCTGGTCGCCGAGACCGACTTCAACGGCCGCACGCAGACCTACACGCACGACCCCGCCGGCCAACTCGTGGCCCGCACCAACGGCGCCGGGCAGACCATTGAGCTGGTCCGTGACCTGCTGGGCAACGTCGTGCAGAAGCGCACCGCCGAGGGCGTCACCACCTTCGGGTACGACCCGGTCGGCCGGCTGCTGCACGCCACCGCACCCGAGATCGACCTCCGGTTCGAGCGGGATCCGCTGGGTCGGGTACTCGCCGAGATCCGCGACGGGCAGACTGTCACCTCGTCCTACGACGCGCTTGGCCGACGGACGTACCGGCGTACCCCCGGGGGGGTCGACAGCGCCTGGGAATATGACCCCGGGCACCGGCCGGTGGCTCTGCACACCGGTGGCGCGACGGTCAGCTTCACCCACGACGCGGCTGGCCGGGAGACCCGGCGGGCGGTCGGCAGTCTCGCGCTGACCCAGAGTTGGGACGCCAACCACCGGCTGCTCTCCCAGATCCTCACGGCGAGCCCTGCCGTCAGCGACGTGCCGGACCTGGTCGCCCACCGCGCCTACCAGTACCGCGCTGACGGCTACCTGACCGGCACCGTCGACCAGGTCACCGGGGAGCGTCGGCTGGAGCTGGACCGGGCCGGCCGGATCACCGCCGTCCAGGCCGACGACTGGACCGAGCGATACGCCTACGACGAGGCCGGCAACGTGGCCAGTGCCGCCTGGCCTGGTGCGGACGGCGACGGCGACGGCGGCGCTCGGGGTGAGCGGGAGTACACGGGAACCCTGATCCGCCGGGCCGGGAACGTGCGCTACGAACACGACGCCGCTGGCCGGGTCACGCTGCGGCAGCGCAAGGAGCGTTCGACCAAGCCCTCGACCTGGCGCTACACCTGGGACAGCGAGGACCGGCTGACCGCCGTCACCACCCCGGACGGCACCCGGTGGCGCTACCGGTACGACGCGCTCGGCCGCCGAGTCGCCAAGCAACGCCTCGACGCCGACGATGGCGTGGTCGAGCAGGTCGACTTCGCCTGGGACGGCCCGCGCCTGATCGAGCAGACCCACCGCGGCGACGACGGCGACCGCACCAGCACCTGGGAATACGCCCCCGGTACGTTCACCCCGATCAGCCAGACCGACGCCTCGACCGACCAGGATGAGGTGGACCGCCGCTTCTACGCGATCGTGACCGACCTGGTCGGCACACCCACCGAACTGGTCAGCCCGGACGGCGCAATCGCCTGGCAACAGCGCACCACCATCTGGGGCATCCCGACCCACACCAGCACCACGGGTGTCGACTGCCCGCTGCGCTTTCCCGGCCAGATCCACGACCCGGAAACCGGCGCCTCGCACAACTACCACCGCTACTACGATCCGGTGACCGGCCGATACCAGTCTCCTGACCCACTCGGACTCGTTCCGGCCCCGAACCCCTACGCCTATGTTGACAACCCTACTGATCTCATCGACCCATTCGGTCTCGCGCCGTGTGTCCCATCCGCCCAGGTCGGCCGGAATGGTGCTCTGAACCAAGCGAAGCGTGACCTGGGTATACCGCGATCGCAGCATCCGGATGCAGTCAACCGTGTGCCGATGACGGACAAGTGGGGCAGGCGGATTCTGGACGAGAACAACCGGCCGATCATCACGCGGGAATACGTCTACACCAGACCGGACGGCAGTAAGGTGGTCATCCAGGACCACGCCGCTGGTCACCAATTCGACGGCGGGGTCGGTAACCAGGGTCCACACTTCAACGTCCGGCCGCCGGAGAATACGAGAACGGGACACGTTCCGGGGACCACCGACCACTATCCTTTTGTGAGGTAACGCCCGTGCCCACTTGGTTGGATTTAGTCGAAGACCCGCGAGGCGTCCGCTCCATCTACGGAGCGGACAACCCCCCTTCGTTGGAGAAGATCCTGTTGCACGAGGTTGTGCTCCAGCGGGATGGCCCGTCGGCCGTCCTGAGATTCGATCTGCCGGAGTTCCCGACGAATGCGCCGAGAAAATGGCGCGATCAGGGCTTCAACGTCGTGCAGGTCGGCCTGACGATGATTGGCATCAAGGACCTCTCCCTGGCGGGCTGGAACCACCGCGGTTGGGCCAGCATGGAACTGGCCTCGCAGGATGATTCGCTGATGCTGGAAGTCCTGTGGGGATCGGCTCGCATTCAGGTGCAGGCGGACGCGGCGGCCGTGACGTCGATATCGGCTTATGCCGGCGACCTGTCCCTTGAATAATCTCCGAACGTTATTGATATGGGCGCTTCTTCAGTGCCCGAGTCTTTGACAAGTTGGACTTTTCGTGAGTAGAGAGACCGAACACGTCTTCCGGGTCCGACTTGCCGGCTGGGGTATCTACGTCAGGATCCAGGCTGGACACTACTATCCGGACGGGGAACCATTCAGCGGTGCGTGGCTGAGTGGTAATGTCTTTCTTGTGGTGGACGAACCACACCTTGATGCTGGCGACCTTGAGATGATCAGGCTTGGTGTTCTGGATGTTGCCTCTGATATCGAGTCTCTCAAGCCTGGCGCTGCGGTGGTCGTAGTAGTGTCTTCGGTTACTTGGTCCTGACGCAATACCAACCGGAGGGCTTGCGGGCGGCCGTGATTGGATGGGTCAATAAACACTTCGGCCTCAGTCACCCGATGCCGGAGGTTTTCTACATTTCAGCTTCGGGCAGGTACGATTTTCTCTTAGCATAAGAGGGCTGCCACTAATTGGCCGATATCACGAAATCCGTCGCGGCGGGAGCGTCAGCGGAAGCGATGTGGAACGGTGAGGTTGCGCCGGTGCCCATTTGGTTGGATTTAGTCGAAGACCCGCGTAGCGTCCGCTCCATCTATGGAGCAAATAATCCGCCTTCGTTGGAAGAAGGTCCCGACGCACGAGGTTGTGCGTTCGTCCGCATTCGACGGTGGGGGCGGGCGGTGCCGGAACGTGGGCGGGCCAGAGGGCCGATACGCCGCCGTGGATGCCCGGCCTACGGTGTGCGGGTGATCGTGCGGACCGGATGGACCATGCCCCACTCGCCCGACGTGTTGTGGCCGGCGCTCTGCGACTCGCGCCTGGAGTTGCAGCCGCGCTGCCCGGTGTTCTACCTGGGGACGCCCCGACCCACGTCGTGCCGACTGCCCGACGGACCGGGCGAGGTCGGTGCCGCCCGGCAGTGCGTCTCCGAGCAGGGTGTGGTGCGGCAGCGGATCACCGTGTGGGAGCCGCCGGCCCGGTTGGCCTTCCACATGGAGTCGACGAACCTCCACTTCCACCGTTTCGTCGACCAACTCGGTGACCTGTTCGAGTTGACTCCGGTGAACGGCGGCACCCGGGTCATCCGGACCACGACGGTGACCGTCCGAGGGTTTGGCCGGCTCGCGCTGGAGCCGGCGCTCTGGGTCGGGCTGAAGTCGGTGCACCGCTTCGTGTTCCGCAACTGGCAGAAGATGGCGCTGTCGCCCCCTGCCGCGGTGTAGGCGCGGGGGTGCCGGCGGTCAGGTCGGGGCAAGCTCCGGGATGCCGTAGTGCTGGTCGAGGATCTGCATGGCGGCGCCCGCGGCGATGGCGTCCGCGCCGAGGCTGGACAGGGTCACCCGCGTGCTGAGCCAGTTCGCGCGTCGCGCATCCGCCGAGACGGCCTCGGTGACCGCCGCGAGATAGGTGTCCGGGTGTCGGAGGAGGTCCGCTCCCGCCAGCACCACGTGGGCGAGGTCGAGGGTCTGGAGCAGGTTGACGACGCCCACCGCCACGACACGGGCCGCGCGTGCCATGTCTCCGGCGTCGGCGGCGTGCTGGTGCACGATCTCCAGGCATCCGTGCCGGCCGCAGACGCAGCGGGGGCCGTCCAGGTCGACGACCGTGTGGCCGAACTCTCCCGCGTTGGTGTGCGCGCCCCGGTGGGCCGCACCGCCCAGCCAGAAGCCTCCGCCGATCCCAGACTCGATCATGATGAGTGCCGCGTCGCCGAACGTCGCGCCGTGTCGCCAGGCTTCGGCCGTGATCCCGGCGGTGACGTCCTTGTCGAGGTGGATGGGCAGGCCCAGGTGCTCCTCGGCGATCTCGCGCAGCGGCACGTCGTGCCAGTGCCGCAGGCCGTGAGCGCCGCGGACCAGGCCGTGGGCGTGGTCCAGTGGGCCGATCATGCCGATGCCGACGCCGGTGAGTCGGCCGCGCAGGTCGGCGTTGCCGGCCATCGCGTCGATGCCGGAGCGTAGGGCGTCGAGAAGCTGCGGCGGGGTGAAGTCGCCGGGCAGTGGGCTGACCGTGGAGTGCCGCACGGTGCCGGCGAGGTCGACCAGGACCAGCCGCAGCGTGCGCCGGGCGACGTGGGCGCCGATCGCGTACCGGCTGTCGGGGACGAGCTCGTAGACGACCGCGGGCTTGCCGACGCCCGGCCGCCGGACATCGGTGGGACGGATCAGGCCTTCGGCGCTCAGCCGGGCGATGACCTTGGAGACCGCCTGTGGGGTCAGGCCGGTGGCCTCGACAACTGTCGACCGCTCGAACCGTCGGGCGGTACGCCCCACCGCCATGACCAGCGCCTGGTTGTAGCCGCGCAGGAACCTGACGTCCGCAGTGATGCGAGTCATCTCGCCACCCTATTACGCAACGCTGTTGCTAAATTTTCTCGGTGATCGGAATGAGCAGCGGTCGACGGGTGGCGGCGCTTGTCGCCCTGGCACTGGGTGGCGTCGCTATCGGCCTCACCGAGTTCGTGGCGATGGGCCTGCTGCCCGACATCGCGCGCGATCTGCTCGCGCCGCAGTACGCCCAGTCGTCCTCGGGAGCGGTCGCGCGAGCCGGCTGGATGATCACCGCGTACGCGCTCGGCGTGGTCGTGGGCGCGCCCCTGATCGCCGCGCTGAGCGCGCGCCTGCCCCGCAAGAGGCTCGTGCTCGGACTGCTCGTGCTCTTCGCCGTCGGCACGGTCGGGTCCGCGATCGCCCCCACCTTCGACCTGGTGCTGGTGGCTCGGTTCGCGGCGGCGCTTCCGCACGGCGCGTACTTCGGAGCGGCCGGTCTGCTCGCGGCGACGCTGATGGGCCCCGGTAACGAGGCCCGGGGGTTCGCCACCGTGCTCGGCGGCCTGACCGTGAGCAACGTGGTCGGCGTGCCCCTCATCACGCGGCTCGGGCAGGCGGCCGGCTGGCGCGTCGCGTACCTGGTCATCGCCGGTGTGTTCGTGCTCACGCTGCTGGCGGTGCTGGCGGTCGTCCCGGAGGTGGCCGCGGCGGTCGACGGGTCGCCGGCCGCCGAGCTGCGGTCGCTGCGCACCCCGCAGGTCTGGTTGGTGGCCGCGACCGGCGCGGTCGGTTTCGCCGGGTTCTTCGCGGTGGACAGCTACCTCGCACCGGTCACCACCGACGTCGCCGGGCTCTCCGCCGCGACGGTGCCGTGGGTGCTTGTCGCGGTGGGTCTCGGCATGACCGTCGGCAACGCCCTGGGTGGCTGGTTCGCGGACCGTGACCTGCGGCGGAGCATGGTCATCGGGTTCGTCGCGATGATCGTGAGCATCGCCGCGTTCAGCCTCGTCGCGTCGACCCGGGTCGGTCTGTTCGTGGGCGCGTTCCTGGTCGGTGCGACGAGCCTCTACCTCGGCCCGGTCCTGCAGGCGCGCCTGATCACCGTCGCACCGGGAGCGCAGTTGATGGGTGCGGCGGTCAACCAGTCGGCCATGAACATCGCGAACAGCCTGGGCGCCGCCCTGGGCAGTGTCGCCATCGCCGCCGGGCTCGGTTATCTCGCACCCGCCCGGGTCGGCGTGGTCCTCGGGATCATCGGGTTGGCCCTGGGGCTGGTCAGCTTCGCCGTCGGTCGACGGACGCGCGAGCGTGTCCCCGCGACCGTCCCGGGCTGATCCCGAGGAGGCCGAGGTGCGCCGAGGTGGCCGGGCTGAACAGGTCCACACCTTCCGGTCGGCCGTCGCTCAGTTGACCTCGTTGGCGAGCAGGTCGCCGACCGCCGCACGGACCGGATCGGGATTCGACCAACTCCAGTTGGGGTGCGCGCGGTTGGTGAGCAGGGCGAGGACGAGCTTGCGGCTGGGATCGACCAGCAGGGACGGGCCGGCGAAGCCGGTGTGACCGAAGGTCCGGGCCGAGGTGAGCCGGCCCATGAACCAGCTCTGGTTGAGAACGACGCCGAGGCCGTGGGCGGCGGTCCGGTTGGGCCGTTCCGGGTCGACAGCGGGTTTTCCGGCGTTGTGGTTGGTCAGCATCCGGCGCACGGTCGCCGCGGCGAGGATCCGCCTGCCCTGGTGGGTGCCTCCGTCGAGGAGCAGCTGACCGATGGCCGCGAGATCGGTGGCGGTCGCGAAGACGCCGGCGTGACCGGCGATGCCACCGAGGTGGTTGGCGACGTCGTCGTGGACGGTGCCACGGAGCAGGCCCCGCGACGATCGGGCGTCGGTGGCGACGAGTCGACTGGCCCGGGCGGTGCCCGACAACCAGGTGTTGGGGTGGAAACCGGTGTCGCGCAGGCCCAGCGGACCGGTGAGGTTGCTCTTGAGCGCCTGGTCGAGCCGCTGACCGGTGACCTTCTCGACGATCTTGCCGGCGATCATGAGCCCGACGCTGGAGTAGCGGAACGTGTCCCCGGGCACGGCGCCGGAGACCAACCCGGTGGTGAGCACGGCGTTCCAGCGGGCGGCACTGTCGGCGAGGCCGGTGACCTTGGCGCCGACGGGCAGGCCGCTGGTGTGGGTCAGCAGCATCTCGACGGTGACGCGCTCGGTGCCGGCTCCGCCGAAGGCCGGCAGGTAGTCGCGGACCGGGGCGCCCAGGTCGACGCGTCCCCTGTCGACCTGCTGGAGCAGCAGGATGGCGGTGTACACCTTCGTGACCGAGGCGAGGTCGAAGATCGAGTCGGGGCGCATCGCGACCCGTTGGCTGGCCGGGAGGAGCTTCGGGCCGGCGCCGTAGCGCAGCGCCTCCCCGACGGCGGTGTGCACAGTTGTCTTCCCGTCGACCAGGACGACCGCGACGGCACCCGGAAAGCCCTTGTGCGCAACGGTCTGCGGTGTGGCGGGCAGGTGCCTGCGGAGCAGGGTCGTCACGCCCTGCGCGTAGCGGGCCTGGCCGGCCGGCCCGGCACCGCCACTCGGCGCCGCGGTGGCGCTCGGCGAGCCGGACGGGGCCGCGCTGTTACCGGCCGCGCCGAACCCCACCCGGTTGCCGGCGGCGTCGGTCGCGGTCACCGCGTCGCCGGGATCACCCGGGCCTGGCTTCGGCCCGCCGTCCGCACCGCAGCCGGTGAGGGTGGCGGTCGCGGCGGCCAGACCGGCCCCGAGCAGAGTACGACGCGCAACGGGCATGCCGGGAATCGTGACAGCTGACATCGACGTGCGCCAACCGAGCCTCCCCACCTCGGTCACGCTCATCCATTGGTCAACACATGGTCACCATCAGGACACGTTCGGTAAATGTGTGGTGCCTGTGCGACGATCGGCGGGCGTCACACCGAACGACCATCCATACCCTTGGAGAGCACGATGTCCCTCTCCCGCGCCCGCGTCTTCGCCGAGCTGAACGCGGTGCGACCCCCCGATCAGCCATCCCCGGTCCTGGGCAGGGCAGTCGTGGTCGGCGGCAGTGTCGCCGGCCTGCTGGCCGCCCGCGTGCTCTCCGACTACGCCGACAGCGTCGTCATCATCGACCGGGACGACCCGCAGGGGTGCGGCGCGCGTCCCGGCGTACCCCAGGGGACGCAGCTGCACGCGCTGCTGCCCGGCGGCTTCCTGCAGTTGGAACGGCTGTTTCCCGGCTTCCGCGACGCGGCCGTGGCGCGCGGGGCGGTCGAGGCGCCGCCCGCGGCCAGGCGCAACTACCTCGACGGTCGCCTGCGGGTCGTCGTCCCCGACGACGCCGACAGCCTGGCGGGCAGCCGGCCGCTCCTGGAGGGGCTGATCCGCCAACAGGTGCTGCGACTGCCCAACGTCAAGACGGTCACCGCCCGTGCCACGGGTCTCGTGTTCGACGACACCGTGGTCACCGGGGTCCGCTGCGACGTCGGCGGGTCGCCCGGTGTGGAGTGCGGTGACCTCGTGGTGGACGCCATGGGGCGGTCGAGCAGACTGTCGGCCTGGCTGGAGCAGGCCGGCTGGGACCGGCCGGTCACGCGGCGGATGACCGTGCACCTCAACTACGCGACGGCCCTGTTCCGCCGCCCGGCCGAGGCGGAGGCCGCGACGGTGGCCCTGGCGCTGCACACCCCGAAGATGTCCTCGGACGTGGCCGGCGCCGCGTTCTTCGCCATCGAGGACGGTCGGTGGATGGCCATGATGGCCGGCTACGGGGACCACCGCCCCGGCTCCACCGCCGAGGACTTCGTCCGTCGACTCCGGGAGCAGTTTCCACCCGAGTTCGGTGAGGTCGCCGGCCAGCAGATGCTCGGCGACGTCCAGACCTACCACCATGCCGACAGTCGACGGCGCGACTTCCACGCGCTGCGGCGGTTTCCCGGCGGGCTCGTCAGCGTGGGCGACGCCGTCGCGTCGTTCAACCCGGTGTACGGGCAGGGAATGACGGCGGCGGCCCTGCACGCGGCCTGCCTGTCGACGTACCTGCGCACCCGCCCGGATCTGACCGCCCCCGCACACGAGTACCTCGCGTTGCAGAAGGTCGTGGTCGACGCCGCGTGGTCGACGTCGACCTCCGCCGACCTGGGGCTGCCCCACGTCGACGGGCCCTATCCGCGCGGATACCGGATCACCAGTTGGGCCAGCCGGCAGATCATCGCCGCGACCGTCACCGACGTGGCGATCGCGCGACGGTTCAACCAGGTCGTCTCCATGCGGGAGCACCCACTCACACTGGCCAGGCCCGGCGTGCTCGTCGGCGCCCTACGGGCCAACCGACGCGCCCGTTGACTAGCGGGGTAGCTTGCGCAGGATGTCGACGACGAACCGGTGGTCGTCCAGCTGCGGAAGCCCGGACACACCGACCCAGCCCACCACGCCGGTGCCGCGTACGCGCAACGGCACCGCACCGCCAGCGGCCGCGTAGCGGGAGGCCGGCAGACCGAACTTCTCGGCCAGCGTCACCTGCTTGTCCTGGCACAACCGGGCCATGTAGAGCGACGAGTGCTCGAACCGCATCACCACCCGCCCCTTGCGTCGCAGCCACCCGTCGTTGTCCGCCGTCGACCCGGGCAGGCCACAGTGGAACAGCTGACGCCCGGCCCGCCACACGCCCACCGAAACCGGCAGCCGCTGCTCCCTCGCCGCGGCGACGGCGAGCTGCCCCAGCTCGTACGCGTCCGTCTCGGACAGGCCCGCGAGCTCCAGCTCGGTCTCCTCGCGCAGCAGCTCGTCAAGCGTCGGCCACGGTTCACGATCAGATGCCATGAGTCTTCTCCTCGTCGAAACTCGTCGTGTCGGTGCTCACCAGGCACAGGGCGCGTAGTCCTTCAGGAAACACCCGTACAGGTCCTCGCCCAGCTCGCCGCGGACGATCGGGTCGTACACCCGGGCGGCGCCGTCCACCAGGTCCAACGGGGCGTGGAAACCCTCGTCGGCCAGTCGCATCTTCGTCGGGTGGGGGCGTTCGTCGGTGATCCAGCCGGTGTCGACGCTCGTCATCAGGATGCCGTCGGTCAGCATCTCCTGTGCGCTGGTGCGGGTCAGCATGTTCAGCGCGGCCTTGGCCATGTTGGTGTGCGGGTGCCCCGGCCCCTTGTAGCCGCGGCCGAACTGGCCCTCCATCGCTGACACGTTCACCACGTACTTGCGGCGGGCCGACGCGGCGGCCATCGCCGGCCGCAGTCGACTGACCAGCACGAACGGCGCGGTGACGTTGCACAGTTGCACTTCGAGCAGCTCGACCGGGTCGACCTCCTGCACCCGCTGGACCCAGCTGTTGACCGAGTCGAGGTCGGGCACGAGACCACCGGCGTCGATGGCCGTGGACGCGGCGATCCGTTCCGGCGAGGCGGAGCCGCTGGTGAGTGCCAGCGCGGTGAGCGCGTGCGGGGTGAGCGCGGTGGACTGCGGCCCGGCGGTCAGGCTGCCCACCGGGCCGTTCTGGCCGTCCGGCTTGGCGAACGTGATCAGCTCGGGCAGGGGGCCGTCCGGCAGGGCCGCGGCCTCGGCGGCGATGAGCTGCGCGTACGCCCCGGGGGAGCGGCGGACGGTCTGCGCCGCGTTGTTGATCAGGATGTCCAGGGGGCCCTGGCTGCTGACGTCGTCGGCGAGGGCGATCACCTGGGCGGGGTCGCGCAGGTCGATGCCGACGATGCGCAGACGGTGCAGCCAGTCCCCGCTGTCGGGCATGGCGGCGAACCGGCGCACCGCGTCGTGCGGGAACCGCGTGGTCACCGTCGTGTGTGCGCCGTCGCGCAGCAGACGCAGCGCGATGTACATGCCGATCTTCGCCCGACCGCCGGTGAGCAGTGCGCGCCGGCCGGTCAGGTCGGTACGGGCGTCGCGGCGCTCCCGGTTGAGCGCGGCGCAGGACGGGCAGAGCTGGTGGTAGAAGGCGTCCACCTCGCGGTAGCGCTGCTTGCACACGTAGCAGCCGCGGGGGTTGTGCAGGAAGCCCGCCGTCTCACCCGCCGCGGAGGACGCGAGCGGGATGCCCTGGGTCTCGTCGTCGATCCGCCCGGGGGCGCCGGTGGCGGTGGCCTCCGTCACCGCCCGGTCGGCCGTGAGGATGGCGTCCCGCCGTTCCTCACGCCGCCTCTGCTTGATCACCTTGTAGAGCCGGGCGGTGGCCCGCTGCACCCGCACCACGTCCGGGTGGTCGGAGGGCAGGGCCTCCAAGGCCTCGAAGACACCGAGGCAGGCCTCCAGCCGATCGCGGTCGATGCCGCCTTGACCGTTTTCGGTAATGTTGTCCACCGTCATGTGTCTGTGTCTCGTCCCGTTTCCCGTGCCGGAACCAGCCGGCCCACCCCAAGTCCGACCCGAAACTGTACGCGGGGTCCGCGACGGACCCCGCGTACACCTGTCGGCCCCGGAGGCGGCAGGCGGCGTCGGTCTCAGGCCTCGTCGGCGCGGCCGAGACGCCAGTAGCCCATGAAGGCCACCGCGCGCCGGTCCAGGCCCCGCTCGGCGACCAGGTGTCGGCGCAGGTTCCGGATGACGCCGGCCTCCCCGGCGAGCCACGCGTACAGCGGTGTCACGGTCACCTCGTCGGGGACCTCCCACAGGATCTCGGTGTCGACGTCCACGTCCGCGACCGGCGCGGTGGCCGCCGTCGCGCCCGGGGCCAGCAGTTCCCCCGCCGCCACGGTGACGGCGGGCACCAGGCGGCTGCCGTGGGCGTCGTCGCCCCGGGGCAGCCAGCGCACCTCGACGCCGGGGGGCGCGGCCAACGGCAGCACGTCGTCGGCGTCGGGCACCTCCAGCAGGACGACGCCCCGGGCTTCGCGAGGCAGGCGTTCGCAGATGCTGGCGATCGCCGGCACGGCCGTCTCGTCCCCGGCCAGCAGCAGGCTGCTCCCGGCCGACGGGCGGAACTCGGCCCCGCCGTGGTCACCCTCGTAGGCGGAGTCCGGCCCGACGATGGCGATCTGGTCGCCCGCGCCCACCCGCCGCGCCCAGCGCGTCGCCGGCCCGCCGTCGCCGTGCAGCACCAGGTCGACGTCGACCTCGGCCAGGTGCGGTCGGACGGCCCGCACGGTGTAGGTACGGATCGGGGGACGTCGGTGCTCGGGCAGGGCCCGCCAGGTCGCGTACCAGTCCGCGCCCTGGGGAAGGTCCACCCCGCGCTCACCGGGCAGCGGCAACGCCAGCTTGATCCGCTGGTCGTCACCGTTGTCGGCGAAGCGGTCGAGGTCCGCTCCGGTGAAGGTCACCCGGGTGAAGGACGGGCTGAGTCGGCGTACGGCGCGGACGGTGACGGCGAACACGCGGTACGGCGCGATGGGCAGGGTCTCGGTCATGGTGCCTCTCTCGACTCGGGCCGGCGTCTACCGGGTGGTGCTCGCCACGGCGCGGGAGCGCCACAGCAGCCAGACGAAGTACGGTGCGCCGATCATGGCCGTGACCAGGCCGGCGGGGATCTGGGCCGGGGCGATGACCGTCCGGCCGAGGGTGTCGGCGATGCTGACCAGCGCCGCGCCGAGCAGTGCGGCCACCGGGAGCACCCGGGAGTGTCGTCCGCCGACGAGCGCCCGCGCGGCGTGCGGAGCGACCAGGCCGACGAAGCCGATGACCCCGACGGCCGAGACGGCGGTGGAGGTGAGCAGCGCCGCCGCGCCGAGCGCGATCAACCGGGTGCGTTCCAGCCGGACGCCCAACACCCGGGGGGTGTCGTCGTCCAGGGCCAGCAGGTCGAGTTCGCGACGGGCGGCGACCACGGCCGGGGTGAGCACCAGCAGCGCGATCAGCACCGGCAGCACCTGGGTGGGCAGCCGACCGTAGGTGGAGCCGGACAGCCAGGTCAGCGCCTTGCCGGTGTTCCACGGGTCGAATGCGACGACCAGGTAGGTGATGACCGCCATGCCGCCCTGCCAGGTGCCGAAGCCGATCAGCACCAGCCGGTCGGAGCTGAGCCCGCCGCGCCAGGCCAGGCCGTAGACGAGGGCGAACGCCAGCATCGCGCCGAGCCCGGCGACGCCGGAGACGGCCCACACCCCGGCCAGCGGCACGAAGGTGAGCAGGGAGACGGCGCCCAGCCCGGCGCCGGCGGTGATGCCGAGGATGCCGGGTTCGGCCAGCGGGTTGCGGCAGACCGCCTGCACGGTGGTGCCGGCGACCGCGAGCGCCCCGCCGGCCAGGACCGCCGCGGCGACGCGCGGCCACCGCTGGTCCAGCACAAAGGTGTACGCCGGCCCGGTGCTGCCGTTGACCCAGTTGACGACGTCGCCGAGCAGCACCCAGGTGTCCCCGGCGAGCATGCCGACCGTCACGGCGCAGACGGTCAGGACGGCGGTGACCGCGACGACGCCCCGGTGGAAGGCGGCGGAGCGGACGGCCGCGTGGCCGCCGGGCGGACGGCGGGTGGGGCCGGCGTCGCGGTGCCGGCGCGCCAGCCAGATGAGGATCGCCGCGCCGAACAGGGTGGTGACCACGCCGGTGGGGATGTCCACCCCGGCCTGCCCACCCAGCACGGCGCGCAACAGCACGTCCGAGCCGAGCACGATGATGACGCCGGCGATGCCGGACAACGGCAGCAGGACGCGGTGCCGGTGCACCCCCGGCACCACGGGGCCGAGCAGCCGGACGATCACCGGGGCGCACAGGCCGACGAAACCGACCGGGCCGGTGAGGGTGACGGCCGCGGCGGACAGCAGCACGGCCAGCACCACGACGGTGAGCCGGGTACGCCGCACGTCGAGGCCGAGCACGGTGGCGGTGTCGTCGCCGAGGGCGAGGATGTCGAGGCGGTGCCCGAGCAGTACCAGCACGACGATGGCGCCGAAGATCACCGGGGCGAGTTGGGTCAGCGCGCTCAGGTCGCTCTGCACCAGCGAGCCGTTGCCCCAGGCGAACAGCCCGATGGTGGCCTGCTCGAACAGGAGCAGCAGCAGGGTGGTCACCGACCCGAGCGCCAGCGCGGTCGCCGAGCCGGCGAGGATGAGCCGGGTGGTGCCGGCCTGCCCACCGGAGGACAACGCCAGCACCAGGCCGGCGGCGGCCAGCCCGCCGCAGAAGGCGAGACCGCCGGCGGGCAGCGCGGGCAGCGAGATGCCGAACGCGGCCACCGAGACGATCGCCAGGTGCGCGCCGGCGTTGACGGCGAGGGTGTCGGGGGAGGCGAGTGGGTTGCGGGCGATCGACTGCAACGCGGCGCCGGCGAACCCGAGCGCGACGCCGATGGCCAGCCCCGCGAGCAACCGGGGCAGTCGGGCGGCGAGCAGGACGCGGGCCGCCTCGTCGTCGGTGCCGGTGGCGAGCCGCAGCAGGTCCAGGGCGCCGACGTTCGAGGTGCCCTGGGTGAGGTGGACCGCGCCGACCACGAGCAGCAGCAGGGTCGCGGCGACGAAGACGACGGCGACGCGGGGCGCGGCCGGGCGTCCGCCCGGAGCCGGCCGGGTGGCCGGCTCCGGGCGTGGGGGTGCGCTCAGCACGCTCACACCGCGTACGTCTTGACGAGTTCGTCGAGGTACTGCTTGCCGGACAACGGCCCGCCGAAGGTCCAGATGCCGTTGGGCATCTTGTGCAGGTTGCCCTGCCGCACGAAGGGCAGCGACTTCCAGATGGCGTTTCCGGCGAGACCGTTGGCGAACACGTCGTCGCCGTCGGAGGCGCTGTAGAAGAGGCGCAGGTTCGGGTCCTTGAGCACCGTCATGCCCTCGACGTCGGTCTGGCCCAGGCCCCACACCTCGTCGGTCTTACCGGTCCAGGCGTTGGTGAGGCCGAGCTGGATGCCGATCTGGGAGACCAGCGCGCCCTTGCCGAACATTCGGATGCTGACGGTGCTGCCCTCCTTCCAGCCGTCGGCGATGGCGAACGGCCGGCCGGCGGCACCCGCGTCGGCGATCTTCTTCCTGCCGTCGGCGATGGCCGCGTCGAAGTCGGTGAGCAGCTGCTGCGCCTCGGTGGTCTTGCCGACCGCCTTCGCGATCATGGTGAGGTCGGTGCGCATCCGGCCGAGGTTGTCGGTGGCGTCACTGCCTTTGGCGACCACGACGGGCACGAACTTCTCCAGCTGACTCACCAGGCTTCCGCCCCGGTCGTCCTCCATCACCACGAGGTCGGGCTGGAGGGCGACGATCGAGTCGACGCTGGGCTCGCCGCGGGTGCCGACGTCCTTGACGCCCGGGTCGAGCTTCGCGGCGGTGACCCAGGTGCCGTAGCCCTTGGGGTCGGCGACACCGACGGGCATGACGCCCAGGCTGACAAGCATCTCGACCTCGCCCCACTCCAGCCCGACGACCTTTGTCGCCGGGGCCTTGAGAGTGACCTGCTTGCCCCGGCTGTCGGTGAGGGTGACCGGGCCGCCGGCCGCCGAGGGGGAGGTCTCGGGGGACGCGGCGGTCTCGGTGGTGCCGCAGGCGCCGAGCGTCAGCGCGGCCACGACGGCGAGGAGGGCGGTGATACGGGTACGGGTCATGACGGTCTTTCTTCTGCTGTGGATAGGGGTGTTCAGACCAGGGCGCGGATCTGGTGCCGCCCGACGGGGCGGGTGGTGACCAGTCCGCTGAGCGGATCGGTGGTCACCTCGATGCGGATCCCGTAGGTCGCGGTGAGGGCGTCCTCGGTGAAGACCACAGCCGGGGTGCCGGTGGCGCGGACCCGGCCCTGGTGCAACAGGACCACCTCGTCCGCCACTGCGGCTGCCTGGTTGAGGTCGTGCAGCACGACGCCGACGGCGACGCCGTGATCGTTCGCGAGGTCGCGGACCAGGTCGAGGATCTCCACCTGGTAACGCAGGTCGAGAAACGTGGTGGGCTCGTCGAGGAGCAGCACCGGAGTGTCCTGGGCCAGGCAGGTGGCCAGCCACACCCGCTGCAACTCGCCGCCGGACAGCTCGTCGACGGGGCGGTCTGCCATCGTCGCAACGCCGGTGACGTCCATGGCGCGGGTGATCGCGGCGGGACCGTGCGGGTCCTCCGCGCGCCAGCGCCCCCGGTAGGGGTGGCGACCGTAGCCCACGACGTCCCGGACGGTGACCCCGTTGGGCACCGGCCTGCTCTGGGCGAGCAGCGTGACCCGCCGGGCGAACTCCCGGGCCGCGAGGCTGGCGGCCGTGACGCCGTCGGCGAGGTGCACGGTTCCGGCCTCGATCGGGTGCAGCCGGGCCAGTGCCCGCAGCAGGGTGGACTTGCCGCTGCCGTTGGGCCCCACCAGGGCGGTCACGGCACCCGCGCGGAGGTTGATCGCGGCACCGTGCACCACCGGCACACCGTGATAGCCCAATTGGAGGTCGACGCCGGACAGGCTGCGCTCCCCGTTGACCGACGCCAACTCGCTCTGCATGAGGTTAGGCTAACCTAACCGAATGATGGCCTGTCAAGCTGGTCGCGGGCCCGTGGCCGGCCTGGCGGACCGGTGGGCGTCGGGTCCGTGCGCGCGTGGGGGATGCTGGGTCCGTGCAGATCGCGATCCTCCGCCCACTCGCCGTCGACGGCCGTCCCGTTCGGGGTGAACGGCTCGCGACGGTGATCCGCGCCCTGGCCGACGCGCGGGGGCGGGCAGTCTCCACGAGCCTGCTCGTGGACGCCGTGTGGGATGGCGCGCCGCCCGACGACGCGACCGGCGCCGTCCAGGCCCTGGTGTCCCGGGTGCGTCGTCTCGGGCTGCCCGTGGTCGCGGTGCCGGGTGGCTACCGGCTGCCCGCCGAGGAGGTCACCGTCGACGCGGTCGAGGCGCGGGCGCTCGTCGACCAGGCGCGGACCGTGTTCCACTGTGGCGACGTCCGTGCCGCCCGCGGCTTGGCCGATCAGGCACGTGCCCTGTTCCCCGCGGTCCCGGAGCTGGTCACCAGCGAGGACACCCGACTGTTCGCGGATGTCACGGCGCTGCGCGCGCAGGCGGCACTCGCCGGCGTGGGTGCCTTCGACGAGGTCGACCTGAGGCGGCTCGTCGCGCGTACGCCCCCGGACGAGCCGTCGGCCGCCCTGCTCGTCCGGGTGCTCGCCGCCCAGGGCCGCGAGGCAGAGGCGCTGGAGGTGGTCGAGCGACTCCGGGCCGAACTGGCCGACCGGTACGGCACCGACCCGTCGCCCGTGGTCACACAGGTCCATGTGGCGCTGCTGCGTGGTGAACTCACCGCCCCGCCCGTCGCCGCGGCGCCCCGGCAACCGCTGCGGATCGCGTTGCCCGCCGCCTGGCGTCGGCCGATGACCGCCCTCGTCGGCCGGGAGCGGGACGTGGACGCCGTCGCCGACGCGCTCGCCGAGACACCCGTGGTGACGATCGTGGCGACCGGTGGCGCGGGCAAGACCCGGCTCGCCGCCGAGGTGGCGAGACGCGCCGCGGCGGCCGGGCGGTCGGTGCGCGTGATCGAGCTCGCCGGCCTGCGCTCGCCCGAGGAGGTGCTGCCCACGGTGCTCGCCGCGCTGGGCGGTGCGGACACCACGGCGACCGGCGCCAACCTGGGCCTGGAGCGGCGGGTGCTCAGCCCCGAGGAGCGGCTGCGCGCCGTGGCGCCCGACCTCGACGGGCTGCTGGTGCTGGACAACTGCGAGCACGTCCTCGACGCGGTGGCGGCCGTCGTCGCGGACCTGGTCGCGGTGACGTCACCGGAGGTCGCGGTGCTCGCCACCAGCCGGGCCCCGTTGGGTCTGGCCGGCGAACTGGTGCACCGGCTGACCGCCTTGCCGGACACTGACGCGCTCGCGCTTGTCGAATCCCGGGCGAGGGCCGGCGGTGCGGTGCCGACCTGGGACGCCGAGCGGGTGCTGGCCCTGTGTCACCGCCTCGACAACCTGCCGCTGGCACTCGAGTTGGCCGCCGCGCGGCTGCGGCACATGCCGATCGACGACGTGCTCGCCGGGTTGACCGACCGGTTCGCGCTGCTCGACGACGCCCTACGCGGCCTGCCGGAGCGGCACGCGAGCCTGTGGGCGTTGGTCGACTGGAGCAGGGAACTGCTCGCCGTGGACGACCGCGAGTTGCTGCAACGGGTCGCGGTCATCCCCGCACCGTTCACCGCCGACCTCGCCGCCGCAGTCGCGCAGACCCCCGATGTGCGTCGCGGCCTGGCGAGACTCGTCGAACAGTCGCTGTTGACACTTGTCGAGGGGGACGGCCCGCCGCGTTACCGGATGCTCGAAACGGTCCGCGAGTACGGCGAAGCCCGGCTCGACGCGGCGGGTGCCCGGGAGCTGGCCATGACCGGCCTGGTCGGGTGGGCGCGGAAGGAGGCCGTCGCACTCGCCGGCCGCTTCGTCGGCCCCGACCAGGTCGACGCGCTGCACCGCTGTGCCGCCGAGCAGGACAACCTGGTCGCGGGCCTGCGGTGGGCACTGGGGCAGGACGACGAGCCCGCCGCGATCGACGTCACCACCGCGCTGTTCCACCTCTGGTCGGTGCGGGGCCTGCACCTTGAGGTCCTCGCCTGGGCGCGCGGGCTGCTGCACGTCGACGACCCGGGGCGACGAGCGCGATCGGCGATCCTGCGGGGGGCGGCCAGCGGCCGACCACTGCCCGACGCCGACCGACTCGCCTGGACCTGCGTGGTGATCAGCGTCAACGCCGGCATCAGCGCCGATCTGCGGTCCGCCGTGCTCGCCCGGCGGGCGCTGCGCACGGTCCTGGCCGAACGGCCCGCCGAGGTGTCGTCCCGGCTGACCGCCCTCGCCTCGGCGTTGCCCGGCTTCGACGCGTCCGACCTGGAGCAGAGCTTGAAGAGCGCGGCCGAGATGATCGCGCACCCGGACCCGTACGTGCAGGGGCTCGGGCTGTTCGCGCGCGCCGCGGTACGGGAGAACGGCGGCCTGCCGCAGGAGTCGATAGGTGACGCCGAGCAGGCGTACCACCGCTTCGAGGCCGTCGGCGACCACTGGGGCATGGCGATGGCGGCGGGTGCCGTCGGGCAGTTCCTGGTCCCGGGCGGGGACGCCCGGGCGGCCGAGTGGCTGCGGCGCAGCGTGCAGCACATGGAGTTGGTCGGCGCCGCACAGGACGCGCGCTCGATCCGGGTCCGGCTGGACGTGCAACTCGCCCTCACCGGTGACGCGGAGGCGGAACGGCGGCTGGCCGAGACGGCCACACCGGGTCAGTCCGAGCAGATGGACACCGCGCAGGCGCTGCTCGGCCTGGCGCACCTCGCCTGGCAACGCGAGCGGTACGACGAGGCGCTCGCCCGTGCTGACGATGTGACAGGTCTCCTCGCCGGCTGGGTCGGACCGCTGCCACAGCCCCGCGTGATGCTGCGGGCGGCCACGGCGGTTCTCTACCTACGGGTGGCCCAGGCCGGGTGGGTGTCCGGAACCGAGGCCGCCGCCCACTCGGCGGCGATGCTGTCGCTCGCCCGCGACGACGCGCTGACATCGAGGGACCTGCCGGTGATCGGGGCGTGGGCGTCGGGTGGCGCGGAACTCGCGGCGCAGCGGGATGACATCGACGCTGCCCGCGAACTGGCCGTGCTCGCGAAGCGGATCGGCACCCACATCGAGATGTTCTTTCCCACCGGCAGCAGCGAACGACTCAGCGCCATCCTCGGGGACGAGGAACAGCGTGAGCCGTTGCTGGCCGCGTGGCGCGAGCGGCCGGCCGCCGCGGCCGTCAGCCGGATCCGCGAGTTGATGGACGACCTGCTCGCGTAGGTCAGATCTTCTTGCGGTACGCGCGTAGCGCCAGCGGCATGAACACCGCCACGAAGCCGGCGCACCAGGCGAGCGTCCACCAGACGTGGTTGCCGAGTGGGGTGCCGAGGAACAGTCCGCGTACCGATGCCACCAGGTGGGTCATCGGGTTGACGTCCACGAACGCCTGCATCCAGCCGGGCAGGGTGTCGGCGCCGACGAACACGTTCGACGCGAAGCTCAACGGCATGATCAGCGCGAACATCACGCCCTGCACGGCACCCGCGGTGCGCACCTTCATCGACACCAGCACCGGCAGCCAGCTCAGGCAGAGCGCGAACAGCACCGCGAGCAGGCACCCGGCGATCGCCCGGAACAGGTCGGTCTCGATCCGGAAACCCAGCGCGTAGCCAATCGCGAGGGTCGACACCGTGACGATGACGTACCGGACGACGTCGCCGAGGACCGCGCCGACGAGTGGTGCGGAGCGGGGGATCGGCAACGAGCGGAACCTGTCGAAGATGCCCTTGGCGATGTCGGTGTTGAGGTTGACGCCGATCGCGATGGCGCCGGTGGCGATCGTCTGCGCCAGGATGCCGGGCAGCAGGAACTGCAGGTAGTCGTGGGTCGATCCGGCGACCGCGCCGCCGAAGACGTACACGAAGATGATGAGGAACAGCACCGGTTGCAACGTGACGTCGATGAGTGCCTCGGGCGTACGCCAGGTCTTGATCAGGCTGCGCTTGGCGAGCGCCAACGAGTGCCGGACCAGCCGGAACGGCCGCGGGTTCGGGGCCGTTGTCGACAGTGCGCGGCTCTTCGTGGGTGCCGTGTCGATCAGAGTGCTCATGCCGCGACCTCCGTGGGGCGGGTGGTGTCGTCGTCGGATGCCGTACGCCCGGTGAGGGTGAAGAACACCTCGTCGAGGCTCGGCAGGTGCAGGGAGAGTTCGGTGACCGCGATGCCGGCGACGGCGAACCGCGCGACGCTCTCGGTCAGGGCCGCGTCGTCGGTGACCGGCACCGCGAGCACACCCTTGCGGATCTCGTCGGCCTGCGCCCCGGAACCGACCTGGGTCAGGATCTCCGCGGTACGGGGCAGTTGCGCCGCGTCGGAGGGCCGGACCTCGAGGGTCTGCCCGCCGACCACCCGCTTGAGCCCGTCCGGCGTGTCGTGCGCGATGACCCGGCCGTGGTCGATGACCGTGATCGCGTCGGCGAGTGCGTCGGCCTCCTCCAGGTACTGGGTGGTGAGCAGCACCGTCGAGCCGTTGCCGACAAGCGAGCGGACCACGTTCCACATGTCCTCGCGCTTGGCCGGGTCGAGTCCGGTGGTCGGCTCGTCCAGGAAGATCACGTCGGGGGAGCCGACGAGGCTGGCGGCCAGGTCCAGCCGCCTGCGCATGCCGCCGGAGTAGGTCTTGGCCGGCCGGTTCGCGGCGTCGGTCAGGTCGAACCAGTCGAGCAGTTCGGCGGCCCGCCGCCGGGCACCGGTGCGTCCCAGCTCCAGCAGGGTGCCGAACAGTTCCAGGTTCTGCCGCCCCGTCAGGTCCTCGTCGACCGAGGCGTACTGGCCGGTGAGGCCGATGCTCTGCCGAACGCGCTCGGCGTCCCGTACCACGTCGAAACCGCCGATCCGGGCGGTTCCGCCATCCGGGGCGAGCAGGGTGGAGAGGATGCGTACGGCGGTGGTCTTGCCGGCGCCGTTGGGGCCGAGCACCCCGAGCACCGTCCCGCGGGGAACCGCGAGGTCCACACCCTGCAGCGCCCTCGTCTTCCCGAACGTCTTCACGAGGCCCTCGGCCTCGATCACCAGGTCAGCTGTCATGCGGACAGCCTGCACGGGTCGGCTGACACCGCCCCGACACGCCACCGACACCGGCTGACACCGGCAGTTCCGGCCCCGGCGGTTCCGGCCCCGCGCGGTGATCGACTCGACTTTGCGACAGACGCGGTATCCACCCGCCCCCGACACCGCGACTTCAAGAAAACCGAGTCGATCAAGCCGCGTACGCACGGACCAGGGTCAGGCCGCCGGACCGTCCGTGTTCCGGATCATCTGCCGGAGCACCTTCAGGGCTGTCACGTAGTCGGCGTCGTCGATCCCGTGGTGGATGCGGGCGCGGATCGCCGGAGCGTGCTGCTTGATGGTGAGGCGAGCCGCCTCGCCCGCCTCGGTGATCCAGAGTCGCTGCTGGTCGTCCCGCGTGAGCCAACCCCGGTCCAGCAGAACGCCGGCCTCGGCCTCCAGATCGTCCTCGGACCTCAGGTAGGTGCTCATCGCCATGTCAAGCTCCGGAATGGTCATGCCGTGACCGTCGGGTGAGATGTCGTTGCCCGACAGGTTGCGGAGCAACCAGAACTGGGGCTGGGTGAAGCCGAAATCGGCGTACCAGGCCCGCGTGAAGGCGATGAGTGCCTCATAGGCCACGCCGGTCCAGTACGCGGCGGGCTGGGTCGCGAGTTCGACGTCGGACAGGCGTTGGGTTGCCACGGGTGCCTCCTGGGGTGTTCGACTGAGCGCGACCCTAGAACCTCAAATCGTGGTGAGGTCAATGTCGAGACCGGCTGTTCCCGTGCACGAGCGCTACGGCGTAGGTTGCGGAAGTGACAAGAAGTGAGCGAATCGCGGACCAACTGGACCGGCACTGGCAGAAGAACCTGCGGCCGCGGCTGGACGACCTTACCGATGAGGAGTACTTCTGGGAGCCGGTGCGTGGCTGCTGGAGCATCCGTCCACGTGGCACGTCGCCCGCGCCGACGTCGGCAGGTCCGGGGGAATGGACGATGGACTCCGCGTCCCCTGACCCGGTGCCCGCGCCGGTGACCACGATTGCCTGGCGGCTGGCGCACATCATCGTCTCCTGCCTGGCCTATCGGGTCGAATGGCACTTCGGCGGCCAGGAGGCCGACTCTCTCGCCTACGCGGGGACCGCTGACGAGGCGCTGAAACAGCTCGACGAGATGTACGGGAGATGGGACGCGGGGGTCCGCGAACTCTCGGACGTCGACCTGGAGAACCCGCCCACGGTGGGTCCGGAGCGGTTTCCCATGGAGGGCATCGTCCTGCACGTCAACAGGGAGCTGATCCATCACGGCGCCGAGATTTCCCTGCTGCGCGACCTCTACCGCTGGCAGGACGGAGCGTGACGCTCCGTTCGGCGATTCTCTACGGGCAAAGGAGGGCCCGATGGGCCGCACGGTGTTGAGCATGAGCGTGTCGTTGGACGGCTTCGCCGCCGGCCCTGACGTCACCCGCGAACAACCGATGGGCAGAGGCGGCGAGCGGCTGCACGAATGGCTGTTCCAGGCTGACGGGGATCGCGGTGTGGCGGCAGACGGCGTCACCCCGGCCGGGGTCGACGCCGCGCAGGTACGAGAGCGTCATGCCACGACCGGCGCCGTGGTGATCGGCAATCGGACGTTCGATGTCGGTGTGGACCTGTGGCAGGACACCCCGTTCCCGGTGCCGTGCTTCGTGGTCACTCGCGAGTCACGCGACCCGTTGCGGATGGAGAGCGACGTCTTCACCTTCGTCAACGACGGACTCCACAGCGCGCTGCGCCAGGCGCGACAGGCAGCGGGCGACCGGAACGTCCTCATCATGGGTGGACCCACCACCGGACGAGAATTCGTCAAGGCCGGGCTGGTGGACGAGATCCACCTCCAACTCGTACCGGTGCTCCTCGGTGCCGGCACGCGCCTGTTCGACACCCTCGGCACCGACCACATCGAACTGGAACGCACCGCGGTGATCGAATCACCACACGTCACGCACCTGCGCTTCCACGTCTCGAGGTGACCGCTTGGCGTCGGCCGGTCGGCAGTGCGGACTCGACGTCCGCCGCGCAGACCGGCCGGCGCTCGCACGGCCGCGCCGATTGTCGAAGTCGCGATATGCTGGCGGTGGCAGAGCGCCTGCCCGCGCCCGATGTGGTGGCCCACGCCCGACCGCATGCTTGGGGCCAAGAGTCTCCGACTCCGCGCCGCTGTGTCGACTCCCGGCGTGCCGGCCACGCCGCCCGTTCGGTGGAGTGCGTGGGGCTGCACCGGAGGCGTCATGTCTGATCACCAACCACGGCGGACCCCCAGCCCGGGGCGTGCCCGCAAGCGCGCCATCCGGGAGCACGCCGCCCAGACCGGTGTCGCCTACTCGGTGGCCGCCCGCCACCTCGAGTCGGTGGGTCTACGGCCCGGCGAAACCCTCGCCAGGTACGGGCGGACGATCTATCCGATCGGGGTCGACCCGCATCGCCAGCTGCTCGTCGAACGCCGTGAGCGGCGGTCGTTCGAGGCACGGGTGTCGGACACCCGGCGGGCCGCGATCCTGCCACACGGTCGCGCGCAGCACCTCGTCGAGCGGTTCCCGCCCAGCCGTGGGCGTACGGGCAGTGGAGTGGGCGCGCTCTACCACGGCGAGGGCCGAGTGGAACTGCTCGCGATGGTGTACGTGGTGGTCGCGGCCGAGTCCCCGGGGCTGCTGCCCGCGGTGGGGGATCTCGCCTGGATCGCGGAGCTGGGCGAGGACACCGCGCTCGACACGGCCTGCGCGGACGTCGACCGCGAGGCCCGCCGGCTGCTCGACCAGGAGCCGCTGGCGCTTTGGTCGGGCATCCAGGAGGCGCTGACCGTGGCCGAACGCAGCGTGGACGGACAGATCCGCCAGGAGGCGATCCGGCAGACCGCGCTGCTGAGCACGATGATGACGCCGCGTCTGGGATACGCGGACGAGCCGTACGTGCCGGGGCTGCCCGTCACCGGTGCCCGGCAGATCCTCGACGCGCTGCTCATCGTCGCCGACGACGGACATGCGTCAGGCACCCGGGTGCGCCTGCTCACCCAGCCGAACGACGTGCGCTCAGGCACGATCATCGGTGCCAGGTGGGGATCAACTGGTCCGCCGGTGGGCTATCTCGTATGGCTGGACGGAGCGACCGCGCCGCTGTCGGTCTGCCCCGAGAATCTGATTGTCGTGGCCGGCCAGGAAACCATTCCCCGCTGAGCCCCACTGGCCTACGCGCGGACCGGCCGGGCTCCTGGGGAGGGAGCCGGGCCTGATGGTCGAACTGCGTTCGATGGCAGGCATGTCCAGGTTCTGGGTCCGCAAATGACCCGAACAACCACCCGGAGGCGCTCGCGCGTCCGGGACTGGAACCGGCCGGAACCCAACCTGCGTCGAACCAGTCACGAAATGATGAGCGGAGTGTGTACGTGTCCATGTCCCAACTAGCCACGAGCCTGCCCGCCCGGGTCAGCGCGGTCCTCCTTGCTGGCGCGGTCCTGCTGGCGGGTTGTAGCCAATCGACGCTGCCGGGCGACGCAGCGCGCATCGACGCAAAGCTCGTGGCTAACCTCGATCCCGACGATGCCCGGGCAGTGGGTCAGGCGGTCAACGCCTTCGGGTTCGATCTGTTCGGCGAGGCGGCGGACGGTAAGCAGAACACCATCACCTCGCCGCTGTCGGTGGCAGTGCTGCTGGCGATGGCCCTGGCCGGCACGGACGGCGACACGGCCACGGAAATGGCCAAGACGCTGCACCTCGATGACCCGCGCGACGTCAGAGTCGGCGCGCTGCTTCGGACGCTTGCCGATACCGACCAGGTCACGCTCTCGGTCGCCGACGCTCTCTGGGCCGATCGAGGCAAGCCGTTTGAGGAGGACTACCTGACGTTCGTGCGTCGCACCTTCGGCGCCACTGTGGAGCAGGCCGACCTCAGCTCGCCGGATGCGGCCGACGCGATCGACGCCTGGGCCAAGAAGAACACCAACGGGCTCATCCGTGGCATCGCCGCCGATCTGGGGCTGCCTGACCCGGACGCGGTCCTCGTTCTACTCAACGCCGTCTACTTCCTTGGTGAGTGGAAGACGAAGTTCGACCGCGCCGACACCAGGCCGCAACCGTTCACGCTTCCCGACGGCGGGAAGGTCGACGTGGCAACGATGCACCTCGACGACGAGGCGTTCGGCTATACCCAACGCGACGGGTACCGCATGCTGCGCCTGCCCTACGGCAAGCACGGTCGGTACGGCATGGAGGTGCTGCTGCCCGACGAGCGGAACACACTGGCCAACCTGCTCGGCTCGCTCGACGCCAGCCAATGGCGCGCCGCCGTCGACAGCCTCACCGAACAGACCATCGACGAGCTCACCCTGCCGCGCTTCGAACTACGGTGGAAGGGCGAACTGAACGGTCCGCTCCAGCGGCTTGGCATGTCCAAAGCGTTCACACCAGGCAGTGCCGATCTCCGACCGATGTCCCCCCTGGCTACGTCGCTGGAGAAGATCGTGCACAAGACCTACATCAGGGTGGACGAGCGCGGCACAGAGGCGGCCGCCGTCACCGGCGGGGCCATGGTCACCTCGGCGCGACTGAACCGGACCGTGTTTCGCGTCGATCGGCCGTTCGCCTTCACCATCTCCGACCAGCAGACCGGAGCCATCCTCTTCCTCGGCGCCGTCACTGACCCACGAACCTGAAATGGCATGACGCCGAGGCGGCCCCAACGCACATCTCGGCCTTGCGTACACGCCATAGGTGCGTGCGGCGGTCTCGATCGCGGCTCAAGGTTGACGCCCTCGGCTACCGACGGTGCGGATCACGGCCCCGCGTGGAGACGAAGTGGTACGACATGACGGCGAACCCGGGGTCGCGCAGCAGCCGGCGGAAGGCGTCCAGTTGCTGGGGCGACAGCCCCGCCGCCAGCAGGTCCGGCTCCAACTGGCGGGAGTTGGTCTCGTAGAGCGACGCCCCGGTCGACCCGCCGGCCCAGCTCTGCGAGTGGGTGATGGTGTCCACGTCGGTCAGCCCGGCGAGGGCCATCTCGGTGTGCACGTCCTGCGCCCAGCCCAGGTCGGCCCCGTGGTCCTCCAGGACACCCATCATGGCGTCCATGACCTGCGCGAAGAGCTTCGCGGCGTCGTCGGTCGGCGCGGTCAGCACCCGCTGCGGCGCGGTGCAGTCGAACTCCTCGACCACCAGCCACCCGCCGGGCGCGAGCGCGCCGGCGAGCGTGCGCAGGACCCGCCGCCGATCGGGGAGGTGCAGCAGCACCAGCCGGGCGTGGATCAGGTCGTACACGTCCCCGGGTGGCGCTTCGGTGCGCACGTCGTGCCGGCGTACGCGCAGGTTGCCGTCGGCCGTGAGGTGCGTGGGGTCGATGTCGGTGGCCAGCACGTGGCCCTTCTCGCCGGTCGCGCGGGCGATCCGCCGGGCCATCGAGCCGCCACCCGCCCCGACCTCCCAGCAGGCCGCGCCCGGTCGCAGCACCGGGCTGGCCAGGCGACGCGTCGTGATCGGGTCCAGGAAGGACTCCAGCGCCTGCATCTGCGGAACGGCGTCGGGTGCGCCGTTGTCGAACGTGTACGCGCCATCGCTCGTGGCGGTTGTCATCGGTGTCTACCTCTCCGAGAAGGGTCGGGTGACTCGAGATGGGTCGGGTGACTCAAGAAGGGTCGGGTGACTCGCGCGGGGTCGGGTGGCTAGGGGGTGTCGGCCCAGAGCCGGGGTGCCGCTCGGTTGGGTGGGGGTGCCGGGGCGGCGGCGACGCTCAACACCGCCGCGAGTGGTGCCGGATCGACCCGGGCCTCGGCCGTCGGCCGGTCGTAGACCACCCGGCCGTACTCCAGCACCGCCACCCGGTCGGCGATCTCGATCGCGTGCTGGAGTTGCTGCTCCACGAGCAGCACGGTCAGGCCGTCGGCGGCCAGACCGTTGACGAGTTCGCGGACCCGCGCCGCCAGGTCGGGTGACAGGCCCTCACACGGTTCGTCGAGCAGCAGCACCCGGGGTTGGCCGAGGAGCGCGCGGGCTATCGCCAGCATCTGTTGCTCACCGCCGGAGAGTTCGCCGCCGCGGTGGCGCAGCCGCGCCGCCAACCTGGGCAGCAGTTCGAGGGTGCGGGCCACCGTCCAGCCCTCGCCGCCGGGGGCGGCGGCCCGCCACGGCGCGGCCGCCAGGTGCAGGTGCTCGGCCACGGTCAGCCGGGAGAAGACCCGTCGGCCCTGCGGCACGAGACCGACACCGGACTGGGCGATGCGATGTGGTTGCCGACCGGCCACGTGCACACCGCCGATCTCGATGCGACCGCTGGAGGCTCGTACCAGCCCGGCGATGGTGTGCACGAGGGTGCTCTTGCCCGCTCCGTTGCGACCCACCACGGCCTGGATGCTGCCCGGGCGCACCCGCAGGCTGACCTCGTGCAGCACGATCCCTCCGCCGTAGCCGGCGCACAGCCGATCCACCGACAACATCAGGCCACCCCGTCGGCGTAGGCCTGCCGCACCAGCGGCGAGGTACGGATCTCGTCCGGCGTCCCGGCGGCCAGCGTCCGACCGTCGCGCAGCACGGTCACCGTGTCGGAGAGGGCGTACACCAGGTCCAGTCGATGTTCGACAAGTAACAGGGCGACCGCCAGGGGCAGCGCCTGGAGCACCTCGACCAGGCGGCCGACCTCGATGGCGGACAGCCCGGCCGCCGGTTCGTCCAGGAGCAGCAGGCGGGGGCGACCGGCAAGGGCCATGGCGATCTCCAACTGGCGTCGTTGCCCGTGTGCGAGGTGCCCGGCGGGCACATCCGCGACGTCGGCGAGGCCCATCTGGTCCAGCAGTGGGCCGGCCCGGTGTCGCGCGTCGCGCCCGCGTCCGCTCGGCCACCACCTGCGCTCGGGGATGACCCGCGGCAGCGCGGCCACCACGACGTTCTCCGCCGCGGTGAGCGTCGCGAAGACCGCGGGTCGTTGGTGTATGCGGTTGATGCCCCGTCGGGCCCGCGCCGCCGGCCCGAGCCGGCCGACGTCGCGTCCGGCGAGACGCACGGTGCCGCGCTGCGGTCTCGTGGACCCGCCGATCACGTTGAGCAAAGTCGTCTTGCCGGCCCCGTTCGGGCCGATCAGTGCGTGCCGCTGGCCGTCGTGAACGCAGAGGTCCACGCCGGCTAGCGCGGCGAGCGATCCGTACCGCACGCTGACATCCTCGGCGCTCAGCAGGCAGGTCATCGGTGTAGCTCCGGGATCGTGGCCTGGTCACGGGTGGGTGGTGACTCCGCCTGGCGCGACGCGGCACGCGGTGGGCGCGACCGGCCCCGGGCCCGGATGCCGCCGCTGGGCAGCAGGTAGACCGTCGCCACGAACAGCACCCCCAGCACCAGCGGCGCGTGGCCGGGCAGCACCCCGAACAACCAGTCCCGTACGGCGATGACAAGCGCCGCGCCCACCAGGGCGCCACCGACCGAGGCGGTGCCACCGATGACGACACCGAGCAGCAGCAGTGCGGACGTGTCGAAGCCGAAGTCGGCGGGGGAGATGTACTGCTGGGCGACGACCAGGAGCGAGCCGGCGGCACCGGCTATCGCCCCGGCGGCCAGGTGCGCGCCGGAGACGTAGAGCGGCACCCGGTGACCGCTGGCCCGCAGCCGCGTCTCGTCGTCCCGGGCGGCGCGCAGCAGCAGCCCGGCCCGGGTACGCAGCAGCACCAGCACCGCCCCGACAAGCGTGGCCACGACGACCAGGGCGTACAGGTAACGCGCCTGGTCGCTGGCGAGCGGCGGGAGCCCCCAGAACGGGCGGACCGCCGCGATGCCGGCCAGCCCGTCCGTGCCACCGGTCACCGACCGCCACCGGCCGAGGACGGTGACGGCGAGTTCACCGATGGCCAGGGTGATCATCAGGACGATCACCCCCCGGGCGTGCACGACGAGCGGCACGGTGAGCGCGGCCAGCACCGCCCCGGCGGCCGCCGCGACGGCGACCTGCACGACCCCGACGTCGGAGATCCGGCTGCCCACCACGGCGCAGGCGTAGGCGCCCGCCGCGTACGGCGCGGTCTGGCCGAGGGTGGGCATGCCGGCGACGCCGGTGAGCAGCGCCACGCTCACCCCGACCAGGGCCAGCGCCAACGTCCGGGCGAGGATCGCCGTGCTGTAGTCGTCGACCACCCAGGGCGCCACGACCAGGCCGACCAGGACGAGCACCGCGATGCCGATCCGCGCCCGCCGGAGCACCTCGCCGCTCATGCCACCCTCCACCTGCCGGCCAGGCCACGGGCCCGCACCGCGAGCACCGCCGCCATGGCGGCGAACAGCAGGAACGGCGCGGCGGACGGCAGCAGCGCCACTCCCAACGTCTGGATCTCGCCGATCGCGAGCGCCGCCAGCAGGGTGCCTCCCATCGACCCGAGACCGCCGAGGACGACGACCACCAGGGACAGCAACAGGACGGTGTCGGCGGTGTCCGTGCCGGGGCCGATGATCGGCGCGCCCAGGACCCCGGCCGCGCCGGCCAGCGCGCCGGCGGCGGCGAGCACACCGGCGCGGATCCGCGCCGGACTCACGCCCAGACAAGCGACCATCTCCGGGTCGTCGACGGCCGCGCGGACCAGCATCCCGGCCCGGGTGCGCCGCACCGTCAGGTAGAGGGCGGCGGCGATCACCGCGGCGACGACGATGAACACCAATCGGTACGCGGCGTAGCGGTGACCGGCGACCAGCACCGATCCCTCCAGGACGGCGGGCACCCGTACCTGCGGATCGTCGGGCCCGAAGCCGGCGACGAGCAGGCTGCCGCCGGCCAGCGCCACACCGAACGTCAACAGCGCCTGACTCAGGTGGTTACCGGTGGCGACCGGCGTGAGTAGCCCGGCCAACAGCACCCCCGCCGCGGTGGCGGCCAGCACGCCGACCACCAACGCCAACGCCAGGCTGGCCCAGCCACCGTCGAGCAGCGCCGCGGCAGCGTACCCGCCGATCGCGTAGAGCAGGCCGTGCGCCAGGTTGAGGATGTTGGCGACGCCGAAACAGAAGACCAGACCCGACGCGGCGACGAACACGAGCAGCCCGTAGGCGACCCCGTCCAGCGCCGGGATCAGGTACGGGTCGATCCGGTTCGCGCCGGCCGCCACCGCGATCACCGGCCGACGGTCGCGAGGTCACCCACGACGGTGTTGGACAGCGCGCGGCCGTCCTGGCGGACCTGCCGCAGGTACCACTTCTGCACCGGGGAGTGCGTGGCGGTGGAGAACTGCCAGGTGCCGCGCGGGCTGGCGATCTGGCCGAGTTGGCCGATGGCCGTGTTGATGGCCTCCGAAGTCGGGTTGCTCCCGGCGGCGCCGATCGCCCGGTCCAGCACCGCCGCCGCGTCGTACGAGGCGAGCGCGTAGGTGGTCGGTGAGCCGTCGTGCTTGGCCTTCCACGCGGCCACGAAGGCGCGGTTCTCCGCGTTGTCCAGGTCGGGGGAGTAGTTGAGCACCGAGAAGATGTCCCGCGCGGCGTCGCCCTGCGCGTTGAGCACGCCGCCCTCGGTGAGGAACCCGGCCGCGTACAACGGGACGTCCTTGATCTCGGACTGCGCGTACTGCTTGACGAAGTCCACGGCGGCGCTGCCAGCGTAGAACGTGTAGACGGCCGCCGCGCCGGAGGCCTTGATGCGGGCGAAGTACGGGGTGAAGTTGGTGGTGGCGGGGAACGGGGTGAAGGTGGTCTTGCCGTCGGCGTTGGCGAGTTTCCCGCCGATCTTGCCGAACGCGTCGGTGAACCCGCGCAGCTCGTCCCAGCCGCCCTGGTAGTCCGGGCCGATCGCGTACACCGAGCCCTGCACGTTGTCGCGGACGTGCTGGGCGATCGCGGCACCGGGCTCGTCGGAGAGGTACGAGGTGTGCCAGACCCGGGAGACGTCCTTCAGCTCCGGCCGCCCGTTCGAGCCGACCAGCGGCACCTTGGTCTCGTCGAGCAGCGGGGTGACCCCGGCGACCGAGCCGCCACCGACGATGCCGGTGAGCGCCGCCACCCGGTCCTGCTTGAGCAGCTTGGTCGCCGCCGGCACCGCGGTCTGGGCGCCGTTGCCCTCGTCGGCGATGACGAGGTCGACCTGGCGGCCGCCGAGTTTGCCGTCGTGGGTGTCCAGGTAGAGCTGGAAGCCGTCGCGGATCTCCGTACCGACCGCCTGGTACGTCCCGGACAGCGACGCGAGCAGGCCGATCTTTATCGAGCCGCCGGCGCTCGTGCCCGGCGCGTCGTCGCCGCAGGCCGTGCTGGCGGTCAGGACGACCGCGAGCAGGGCGGCGGCCAGGGCATGGCTGCGCCGAAAGGTGGTGTGAGGCATGTCTTCTCCAGGGGAAGTGGGTCTGCGGCGTGGGGGCGCCGGGGGCGGTCAGCGGCTGCGGGCGAGTGCCGCCCGGGCCGCGGGGGTCAGGGCGTCCCCGATCCGGTTGGCCAACTCGGTCATCTCGTAGGAGACCTTGCCGACGTCGCACTCCGGTGCGGCGAGCACCAGCAGCGAGGCGCCGTCGTTGAAGGCCATCGAGAACATGAACCCGCCCTCGAGCTGCGTGACGTTGGAGATCACCGCGCCGGCGTCGAAGAAGGCCGCCGCGCCGCGTAGCAGGCTGACCAGCCCGCTACCCGTGGCGGCCAACTGGTCGGCCCGGTCCGGGGGCAGGTCGCGGGTGGCGGCCACCATCAGGCCGTCACTGGAGATGGCGATCGCATGGCTGACCTCGCTCGCGCGCGCGGCGAAGTTGTCCAACAGCCAGCCGAGGTCCTGTTGGTCGCTCACATGGTCTCCTGTCGCGTCAGGTGTTGCCGAGGTTGATCGGGGTGCGTCTGCGGTTCGCCACACCCCGCGCGTACGCGGCCATCGCCGACGCCACCTGGGCCGGGTCGCGGTACTCGGACCGCTGTCGCTGCTGCGGCACGGTCACGCCGCCGGGCACGAGATGCCGTTGCGGCTCCCGTTTGGGCAGGCCGGAGGTGGTGGTCGTGGCAACTTCGGGGGCGTGTGCCTGGGCGGCGGTGCGCCAGGCGTCGTCGGCGGGGCTGGACCACTCCCGGTCGTCGGCGCGGTCGGCGACATCCGCCTGGAACCAGTGGTTGACCTGTTCGAAGATGAGCAGCTCCTCGGTGGGCGCGTCACCCCGGTCCGGGGGTGGGGGAGTCGGTCGGAACACCGGCGCCGCCGGCAGGGTCCGTTCGGCCGGCGGGCGTCCCGCGGTGGGTTCGGGGCGCCGCTGGTACGGCGGAGGTGGGCTGGCCGTCCGCGCCGCCCGCCGGGACAGCCGGCCGGGTGCGAGCAGGTACTCCTCCGGTGGCAGCGACCGCATGATCGCCGCCGGCAGCGTCGCCTCGGCGAGGGTGCCGCGTCGGGGACCCCGTCGCAGTTGGACGGTGGCGCCCAGCCGCTGCGCGAGCTGCCCTACGACGACCAGCCCCATCGCCCGGACGGCCGCCACGTCGATGGCCGGCGGGTGGGCCAGGATCTCGTTGAGCTGCTGCATCCGCTGCGGGGACAACCCCATGCCCTCGTCGCTGATCTGGACGATGACGCGGTCACCCAGGCTTCGACCGCTCACCCAGGTCTCGCTGCCGGGCGGTGCGTACGTCGTCGCGTTGTCCATGAGTTCGGCGAGCAGGTGCACGACCTCGTCGACGGTCTTCGCCGCCACCGCCACGTCTCCGTCGATCATGCCGAGCCGGATCCGCGCGTAGTGCTCGATCTGGGACAGCGCCGCCTGGAGCACCTGTTGCAGGGGGACGTCGCGCTGGCGTACGCGACCCACGCCGACGCCGCCGAGCACCAGCAGGCTGGCGTTGATCCGTCCCATCCGGGTGGCCAGGTTGTCCAGCGTGTACAGCTGGTGCAGGCGGTCGGGGTCGGTCTCGTCCCGCTCGACCAGGTCGACCTGGGCCAGCACCGCGTCGACGAGTCGCTGTTCGCGGCGGCTCAGGTGGATGAAGATGTCGGCGGTGTTGGCGCGCATGACGGCCTGCTCGGCGGCGGTCCGCACGGCGGCCTGGTGCACCGCGCTGAACGCCTGGCCCAGCTCCCCGATCTCGTCGTCGCTCGACGGTTCGAGGGCGGCGGTGGACTGCTGGCGGGCCAGCCTGTCCGGGTCGACGGCGGCGCTGCCCGGCTGCTGGAGCTGGGCCACCACGGCGGGCAGTTGTTCGAATGCCACGGCGTTGGCGGCGTCCCGGAGGCGACGCAGCCGCCGGGTGATCTGCCGGGCGACGGCCCAGGTCACCAGCGCGGTGAGCACCAGTGCCAGCAGGACGCCGGCCGCCTCGGCCACGGCCCGGCGACGCTGGTCGGCGTGCGCGGCCCGGACGTCGTCGCGGACCGCGGCGTCGACCCGCGCGCGCAGGTCGGCCAGGCGGGCCGCACGCGCCTGTGTGGTGGACACCCAGTCGGCGGTCTCCAGTTGCAGTCGCGACCCCGGCTGGGCCCGCGACACCTCGTCCTGCATCCGTTGCAGCGCGAGCGCGTCCTTGCCGGTGCCGGCCTGCTCCCACCAGAGGCTCCACTCGGGCGGGGCCAGGGCCAGGAACGACAGGCTCGACTCGGTGTAGCTGGTCCGGGCCGCGGTGATGTCCTGCTGCGTGGCGGGGGTCAGCTCGCCGCCCGCGACCGCGCGCAGCACGGCGACCTGCTGCTGACCGATCGCCTCCGCCGTCTTCGACAGCGCCGCCGAGGCCCGGATGCCGTCGGCGAGTTGGGCGTCGACCACGCCGTGCGAGACGTTCTCCCGCAGGCTGATCAGGTCGGCGATGGCGATCCGGTAGCTGAAGGTCATCGCCGACACCGAGGCGTGCGCCGCCGTGCGCACCTGGGTGCGCAGCGGGGCGAGGCTGGCCAGGGCCGCGTCGATGCGGCGCAGGAGGGCCCGGTTGGGGTCGGCATCGGCGGACAGCCGGTCCCGCTGTGCGCGATAGCGCGTGACGGCGTCGTCGGTGGCGGCCAGCTCCGCGCCGAAGGTGTCCTGCTGCTCCGGCGCGGGATAGGTGAGCAGGTCGGCGGCGGCGATCCGTTCGCGTTGCAGCCGGTAGGCCAGATCACCGGCCTCGGCACCGACCTGCGCGAGGATCCGCAGGTCGCTGGCACGTGCGGTCTGCCGTGCGCTCTCGGTCAGCGCGAGACCGGCGAAGCCGATCACGGCGACGAGTGGTGCCGCGACGATGAGGCGCATCCGCCCGGCTATCTTCCAGCCGCGTCGGCGGGTCGGGTAGGGTCTGGCCGCGTGGGACCTGGTGCTCGACGCCAAGATTGACTCCCACGACTCGTCGACGACGGTCTATTCGCACGTTGCCGAATGCAAGTCCCATTCGGCCGGAAGCCGCGCTCGTAGGCCAGACCTGGCCGTGGTACAAACTGCTCGTACCAGCATCTGTACCCAACGTCAGCGGCCGATGACACCGCGAGACGGGTCGGGGTGGGTGGGGTCAGCGCTTGTCGTCGCGGGGGTCGGCCGGCGGGTGCCGGCGCTGGGTGTCGTCCGGGTCGGCCGGTCCGTTGAGCACCTGACCGATCAGTTCCCGCAGCTCATCGATCGCGTCCACCACGGCTGCCGGGTCGCTCGCGTCGCGCCGGGCACGCTGGCGCGGCACCGGCCGGTCCAGCAGATCCGGCTCCGAGGCGCGAGGGCCACGGCGGCCGTCGGCCGCCAACTGCTCGGCCGCCACCTGCGGCCACAGTGCCGCGAGCCGGCCGCCGGTGTCGAGCACGTCGTCGCAGCGCTGCGCGAACTCGTGACTGCCGAACCGGCGACCCGACTCGACCGCTGCGACAGTTTCCCGGCTGAACCGCACCAGATCCGCCAGGGCTCGTTGGGTCAGGCCCCGTTTGACGCGGCAGTTGCGCAACTCCCAGCGGAACCGCTGACTGGCCGCAGAGTGAGCAGAGCTCGACGGGGACGTGTGCTCCATGCGCTCACCTTCGTGGCTACGGGAATCAGCAGCGGACGCCAGATCGGGATATGGCAATGAGCTGAACATTCATAGGGGGCAATTCTTAACCCAGGATGCGATGGGTGTGAAGACGTTCGCCGACCCGGATGTCGAGCACACTGCGAAAGATGCCCGCGGACCGTGGCCGGCGCCGAGTCGCGCCGGTGGGCCGGGTACGCGAGCGGTCGCGTACCCGGTCAGTGCGCAGGTGGCGGGCCGGGCCCGCCCACGGTCAGGCGACACGCGCCTCGGCGGGCGCCCCCGCCTGCGTCGCCGGCACGTCGGCGGACGCGGTGACATCGATGGTGGCGAGCAGTGTGTGGTGCGAACGAAACGCGACGTTGGGTTTGTACGAACGCCGTTGTTCGGAAGCCAGCTTCAGGCCGGGAATGGATTCGGCGAGCCTGGTGAGGGCGATCTCGGCCTCGAGTCGCGCCAGTGCCGCACCGATGCAGAAATGTGGGCCGTGGCCGAATGACAGGTGATTCCCCACATCCGCCCGGTGCGGATGGAACTTCTGCGGGTCGGTGAAGACCGCGGGGTCGCGGTTCGCCGCGCCGATCAACAGCAGGCAGCGGGCCCCGGCGGGAATCGTCACCGTTCCCAGCGTGACGTCTTGGCTGGTCACCCGGAGCCAGCCGTCGATGGCGGGCGCGAACCGGAGCGTCTCGGCGACGAACGCGGGGACGGCTCCCGGGTCCGCAGCGATCGCCGACCAGTGCCGCGGACTGGACAGGGCCTGGTCGAGCGCGTGCGCGAGTAGGCCGGCGGTGGTTTCGTGGCCCGCGACGAGCAGATTGAAGGCCAGGCTCGCCACCTCGGACACCGTCAGCACCGCGTCGTCGTCGTCCCGGTAGGCCAGGGTGCGGCCGATGAAGTCGTCGCCCCGGTGCCCACCGTCCACGCGCTGGCGGACCAGCTCCTCGCAGTAGTGCCAGAAGTCCAGCAGGCCCTGCGCCAGGCGCACCTGCTCGGCCTCGTCCGGGTGGCCCCAGAGCAGGGCGATCTGGCCGTCCGCCCAGCTCCGGATCCGCGCGATGTCGGCGTCGGGCACCCCGAGGATGTCCAGGACCACCAGCAGGGGAAGCTCGGTGGTGAGCTCCGGGACCAGGTCGACCCGGTCGCCCTGGCGGGCGGCGAGCCGGGCCACCAGCTGGTCGACCCGCCGCCGGACGATCGCCCCGTACTCGGCCTCGACGCGCTCGGCGGTGTTCGCGAAGGTCGCCCGGAGGGCCCGGCGGGTGCGGGGGTGCGCCGGTGGGTCCGCGGCGGCCGTGGTGGGTGGCGCGTCGAGCCGCATGAGCACGTTCATCGCCGCCGGGCAAACCTCGTAGACCGGGGCGAGGGTGAGGGCGTTGGCGAACGTCGTGGCGTCGGCGAGGGCGCGGCGGACATCGGCGTGTCGGCTGATCAGCCACAGGCCCAGATCCTCTGCGTAGTGCACCCCGTCGGGGTCGTCCAGAATACGCTGCCAGATGCTTGCCGGATCGGTGAGATAGGCCCCGGTGAACGGATTCAGCCGCATGGAACGCCTCCTGGTGAACGCGGCACGGAAACCGGCAGCGCCCCCATTCAGCGATCCACGTCAGTTGGGCCGATAATGGCGCGCATCTGCCTCAGGCTCTTTACGGTGCGCTGGGTGGCCGCGCAAGTCAAGATTGGTCGACATCTATTTATGGGTGTGCATAATTGCGTGTTGCAATGAGCGGGCCGGATCGGCCGGGTGCAAGTTGCGGCTCGGTCCTTGCCGTCGGTCGGGCCCGGCCGCCAGGCCCCGTCCCGGTGTCGCCGACAACGAGTCGATCGGGGATGGCCGCCGCGGAAACCGGCCAGGCCCGACCGCGGAATCGACTCCCCGCTCTCCCACCTGACCGGAAGAACGACCTCCGGTACGGCGGGTGACGCGCCGCCCGGCCGCCGGCTCCCGCGGCTGCGGCCGTACCGACGACGGCGCCCACCCGTCGCGGGTTGCGCCAACCCGGGCTGGCGCCCCCCGCGACGTCCTACCGTGACGACCCGGCCGCGTGCGGGGTCAGGGCGCCCACGGGGTGGCGACGGCCCAGGTGCTGTCGGCGGTCCACAACGTCGGCGTGTTGTACGCGTCGCCGCCGGTGCCGTTGCTGAGCCAGATCTCCGAGTTGTGGTGCCGCAGGTATCTGCCCCGGAAGTTGTACGACTCCAGCGACACGCCCGTGCCGGTCAGCCCGACGCGTGCGCACCAGGTGGCGTCGGCACGCAGGAGCGCCGAGCCGTCGTCCGGCGAGTTGCGGACCCGGGAGTTCTGGTGGCGCAGGTACTGCCCGGGAAAGTTGACCGACTCGAACGAGTAGCAGCCGGCGTCGGCCAGGCCGGCCCGGATCGTGTACGTGGCGTCGGCCTTGAGCAGGCTGGGGCTCGCGGCGTCGACCACGTCGGTGTAGGCAAGGCCGTCCCGGTGGCGCAGGTAACGGTTGGTGTGGCCGGGCGTGGTCACCCGCAACGACCGGCGGGTGTCGACCGGCAGGGCGACCGGCGCCGAACTGCCGATCGTCTTCGACGCGTTGATCAGGGCGGTGTTGGCGGTGCGGACCCGTGCCTGGTCCATCTTGACCACCTGCCGGTCGTAGGTGACGAACCCGTTCAGCTCCCCCTCCAGGTCGGTGATCTCCGTGTAGATCGAGGCGCTCAGCCCCTTGCCCAGCATCAGGTTCTGGCTGCCCTGCACCAACCCCACGTAGCGGTCCGTGAGCGCGGTAGAGCTGGTCTGCCACTCGTAGGCGAAGAAGCCGCCGCTCGGGCTGTACTCGTGCCCCGGCGTGTGCAGACCCAGGCCGCCGAACTCGCCGAGCACGGCGATCCGGCTGCTCGACGGCACGGGGGAGTCCGGCCCGAGGTAGACGTGCCAGTCGTCGATGTCGCCGTTGCCGGGGTCGCCGAGGGACTGGCAGCAGTTGTGCCCGCTGTGCGGGTTGACCAGGCGGGTCGGATCCTGGTTCTTGATGTTCTGGGCGACCCGCCGGGTGTCGGCGAGGGATCGTTCGCCCCAGCCCTCGTTGTAGGGCGTGTACGCGATCACGGCGGGCGAGCTGCGATGCTCGTCGACGATCTCACGTGCCTCGGTCTCGAACTGCGCCTGCTGGGCGTCGGTGGGGTTGATGTCCTGTGCGGTCAGGGACGGGATGTCCTGCCAGACCAGCAGGCCGAGCCGGTCCGCGTGGTAGAACCAGCGCTGTGGCTCGACCTTGATGTGCTTGCGCACCATGTTGAAGCCCAGATCCTTGTGCTTCTGCAGGTCGAAGGCGAGGGCGGCGTCGGTCGGCGCGGTGTACAGCCCGTCCGGCCAGAAGCCCTGGTCGAGGGTGCCGAGCTGGAACACGAACTGGCCGTTGAGTTTGGGGCGCAGCACGCCGTTGACCACGCCGGTGGTGATCTCCCGCATGCCGAAGTAGTGCAGCGTCCGATCCACAGTGGTGCCACCGCTGTTACGCAGCGTGATCCGGAGCTGGTAGAGGAACGGGTCGTCGGGCGACCAACGGCGCGCGTTGGGCACCGGCACGCTGAAGTCGGTGAAACCGCCGGCCGCCGATCCGACGACGGTGCTTCCGTTCAGGGCCTCGGCGAGCACGCTGTGGCCGCTCACCTCGCCCCGGGTGAAGACCCGGACCCGCAGGGTGTTGGTGGCGAGATTCGGGTGGACGTCCACGCTGGTGATGGAGGCGGCGGGCACCGGTTCCAACCACACCGTCTGCCAGATGCCCGAGCTGGGGGTGTAGAAGATCCCACTGGGTGTCTTGGTCTGCTTGCCGATGGCGGGCAGACTGCCGTTCTGCCGGCTGTCGGTCGGATCCCAGACCTTGACGACGATCTCGTTCACCCCGGCGGTGAGCTGGGGTGTCACGTCGAAGGTGAACGCGTCGTAGCCGCCGGTGTGTGCGCCGACCCGGACACCGTTGACCCAGACGGTGCTCTGCCAGTCGACGGCGCCGAAGTGCAGCAGGGTCCGCCGGCCCGACCAGTTCGCCGGGATGGTGACGGTGCGCCGGTAGAACAGGTAGTTGCGGTTGTCGTTGGCGGCTCGCTGGATGCCGGAGAGGGCGCTCTCCACCGGGAAGGGCACGTTGACCCGCTCGGGCAGGTTGGTGCCGAACTGCGGGGCGTCGTCGGTGGCCGACTGGCGCAGCTGCCACTCGCCGTTGAGATTGAGCCAGTCCGGTCGGGTCATCTGTGGCCGCGGATACTCCGGCAGTGGCGTGCCGGCCAGGGCCTGGCTGGTCCAGGGGGTGGTCAGTGGCGGTGTCTTGGCCGGTGCGGCCTGCGCCGGCGGGGCGGGCGCGGCGAGGACGCCGGCGACCAGGGCGAGGACGAGTAGCAGCGGCAGGGCGGGGCGGATGGGGACGTGTCGTGTCATGCCGTCTCCGGGGACGAGTCGCCCCGGGCGGTGCAGCCAAGCCCGGAGCGCGTGGGCGGTGGGCATCGGGAAGCGTTGACGATGGGACGGCGTCATCGACGGATGCCGGTGGGCTGGCCACGCGCCGAGGTCGGCGCGCGCATCAACATCCATCACTGCTTGTGCACCGTTATAGGGCCGTGGTGGCCCTGTCGTCAACGCTCGTGCGCCGGACGGCCGACGCTCCGCGCCGTGCTGCCGCGAGATCCATAGCCTCGGTGGTACGACTCAGAGAGGATGACCTTCGAATACACGTCGTTCAATATGCTGACCGCTATCTCGAATCGGGTGCGCTCACGAGGCGTGCCATCCTGATGCGGAGGAATGCATGGCTCGCTGGCGTACCCTCACCGGCCTGTTGGCCACCGCGTTGGCCGCGCTGACCGCGGCCAGCCTCACCCTCGCCGCACCGGCCGCGGCGGCCGACAACCCCATGACGCCGAACGTCGTCGGCGGCACCCGCGCCGCCCAGGGTGAGTTCCCGTTCATGGTGCGGCTCTCGATGGGTTGCGGCGGGGCGCTGTACAGCCCTCGGCTGGTGCTCACCGCGGCACACTGCGTGGGCTCGACCGGCACCAACACCAGCATCACCGCGACGCTCGGGACTGTCGACCTCCAGTCGTCCAGCCGGATCACCGTCCGGTCCAACTACGTCTACCGGGCCCCCGGCTACAACGGCGCCGGCCGCGACTGGGCGCTGATCCGGCTGGCCACCCCGGTCACCGGGCTGAGCACGCTGCCGATCGCCACCACGACCGCGTACGACAGCGGCACCTTCACCGTCGCCGGGTGGGGCGCCGCGCGGGAGGGCGGTGGCCAGCAGCGGTACCTGCTGAAGGCGAACGTGCCGTTCGTCAGCGACTCCACCTGCAACGCCAACTACGGCGGCGACCTCATCCCCGCCCAGGAGATCTGCGCCGGGTACGCCAGCGGCGGCACGGACACCTGCCAGGGTGACTCGGGCGGCCCGATGTTCCGCCGCGACGCCGGCAACGCCTGGATCCAGGTCGGCATCGTCAGCTGGGGCAACGGCTGCGCCCGACCCAACTACCCGGGCGTCTACACCCAGGTGAGCTACTTCGCCTCGTCGATCGCCTCCGCCGCGGCGAGCCTCGGCGGCTGACCGTACGACCGGACGGGCGGCCCGGACGACGATGTCCGGGCCGCCCGTCGTGCCGTCGGAGTGGGCGGCGAGTGGGCCACCCGACAGATTCGGCGGGCCGCGCGTGCGGCACCGACCGCAGCGACGATGATGGGCCGGTGATGATCCTGTCCATCCAGTCGTCGGTCGCCTACGGTCACGTCGGCAACTCGGCGGCGGCCTTTCCGCTGCAACGCCTCGGGCACGAGGTCTGGCCCGTCCTGACCGTGCACTTCTCCAACCACACCGGGTACGGCGCGTGGCGTGGGCCGATGCTGCCGGCGGCCGACGTGGCCGAGGTGATCGCAGGCATCGCGGACCGTGGGGTCCTCGGCAGCGCCGACGCGGTGCTCTCCGGCTACCAGGGCGACCCGGCCATGGGCGCGGTGATCCTGGACGCGGTGGAGAAGGTCAAGGCCGCCAACCCGGCCGCGGTGTACTGCTGCGACCCGGTCATGGGTGACGTCGGCCGGGGGATGTTCGTCCGGCCGGGCATTCCGGAGTACCTGCGCGACACCGTCGTGCCGCGCGCGGACATCATCACCCCGAACCAGTTCGAGTTGGACTTCCTCGCCGGCCGGACGACGACCTCGCTGGCCGAGGTGCTCGACGCGGTCGACGTCGTGCGCGCGACCGGCCCCCGCCACGTCCTGGTGACAAGCGTGTTGCACAGCGACCTGCCAGCGGGCTCGCTGGAGGTGGTGGCCGTCTCGGACGAGGGCGCCTGGGCGGTGACCACCCCGCTGCTGCCGATCAACCCGAACGGCGGCGGCGACGTCACCGCGGCGTTGTACCTCGCACACCTGTGCACCACCGGCGCACCCGCGACCGCACTGGAACGCACCATCGGCTCCGTCTTCGCCATCCTCGAGGCGACCCTCGCGGCGGGCACCCGGGAGATCCAGCTGATCGCCGCACAGGACGTGATCGCCGACCCGCCGGCCCGGTTCGCCGCCCGCCGGCTGCGCTGACGCCGGCGGGTCGCGAGACGCCGGCGCCGGGCCCGGACCACGCCGCGAAAGCGGTCAGTGGCCCGGGACTGGCGTCCCGAGCGGCGGTCAGTGGCCCGGGACCGCCCCGCGAGCGCGGGCGACGACCTCCTCGGGGCTCAACGGGGCCTTCGGGTGGTGGGTCAGACACAACGGGGTACGGACCTTGACGAACGAGAATCCCTCGCCCGCGGCGTAGAACTCGCCGCTGTTGAGCAGGCCGATGTCCGCCAGCCGCCCGCCCTTGGCCTCGGCGAGCTGCCGGGCCGCGTCGATCTGCGCGGGCGCGTTGAGCAGCCCGAAGAACTGCGTCGTCGCGTTGCCGGAGATCTGGTTGTGCAGACCCTTGGGCGCCTGGGTGGCGAAGACCAACCCGAGCCCGTACTTGCGGGCCTGCGAGGCGAGCGCGATCGAGCTGGCGGTGCACGCCGTGGTGCCGGTCGACGGCGCGAGCGTCTGCGCCTCGTCCATCACGAACAGCCCACCCAGCGGTCGGTCACCGGCGGGGTGCCGTTTGATCCACGCGAAGAGCGCCATCTGCAACTGGTTGACGAAGCTCTGCCGCTGGTGCTCGGAGGTGAGGCCGACGAAGCTGATCACCGACACCCGGGCCCGCCGACCCGGCGAGGGCGTCAGCAGCAGCCCCGGGTCGGCCGGCGCACCGACCCCACCGAAGAGCGGGTCGGTGACCATCGCCGCCTTGAGCGCCTCGGCCAACTCCTCGGCGAGCTTGCCGGCACGGGCCAACCGGCTGACCCCCTCGGGCAGGTCGGTGAGGAACTCGGTGAAGCCGGGCAGGCCCACCATCCCACTTCGCGCGTACGCCTGCAGGGCCTCGGTGAGGACGGCCTTGCCCTGCTGGGCGAGCCTGCTCGACCGGTCGACGCCGGCCCGTGGCGCGAGCGCCTCCACGGCCGAGCGGACCGCCTGGTCGAACTCGTCGGGCCAGTCCCGCAGTGAGGTGAAGTCGGGCAGTGGTTGGAAACTCAGCGGCCGGCCGGCGGTGACCCGGGGCGTCCACACCACCACCTCGGTGTGGGCGAGGTAGTCGGCGGCTCGCTCGGCGTCGCCGGGACCCCAGCCGCCCGGCGGTGCGGGCCACGCGTCACCGAGCCGGGCGAGGTCGTTGTTGGGGTCGAGCACGATCGCCGAGACCCCCTCGCGGGCGCACTCCTCGACCAGTCGACGGATCAGCACCGTCTTGCCCGAACCGGATCCGGCGAACACGACGGTGTGCCGGCGCAACGACTCCAGGGGCACCGTGAACGGGTGGCCGCCGTCGACGGTCCGCCCCAACCCGATGCTCCGACCGCCGGTGTCGGCCACGGGGTCGACCGCGTCAGCGGGTACGGCCACGGCGGCGGGGCCGGTCGACGGGCCACCAGCCCCGTCGGCGGCCGGCCCGCCTGTCGAACCAGCCTCGGCACCACCCGCCGGAGTCCCGGCGTCGCTCGACGCTGTCCCGACATTGTCCGACGTCGCCCCGGTGTCGTCTGACGTGGGCCCGTAGTCGTGCGGCCGCGTCCCGACGTCGCCCGGTGCCGGCGGCCCGCCGTCGCGGGGCCGCTCGGGCCCGGGCAGGACCGCCCGGAACAGCTCGGTGCCGCTGGCCGGTCGACGGGCCACCAGCCACTCCTGCAGGGCCGTGGACGGCTCGGTCGCCATCACCCGCAGCGCCGCGAAGACCCGCAGGTCCGCCTCCGGCACCGCGCGCCGGAGGCCGCCGGCCGCGTCGAAGCCGGCCAACACCTCGGTGGTACGCCGCCCGGTCGGCCACGGGCCGTTGCGCAGCAGGATCAGCCGCCGTTGGGGCAGGTCCCGGTCCAGTCCGGCGAGTGTGCACGCGGCCTTGACCCGGGCGGTCACGGCGATGGCGTTGGGGTGCGCGATGGCCCGGAAGCACCAGTGCGCCTCGTTCTCGGTGGCCTCGTCGAGCACCTCGATCAGCCGCCCGTGCAGCGCGGGCTTGCGCCCCGGCGGCGGATCGTACTTGTAGGTGGCCCCGGTCGGCGCCTGCTCGGCGATCCAGGCGGCCAGGCCGGCGGCGAGCAGCGGTGGCATGTGCTCGTCCTCGCGGGCCGGGTCGACGGCGGCCGACACGTCCGCGGCCTCGACCAACTCGGCGAACCGTGCGTCCAACTCGCGCAGGCGGCGCTCGTCCGTCGTCGGGTCGCCCGGCGTGACGCGCACGGCGGGCGCCGTCGGCGTCGAGTCCGTGCCGTCGATGAGCCGGTCGAGTTCGACCACCTCGTCGCGGTCGCGACACCAGGCGACATGGCGGTCCACCCGGCGCAGCAGGGCGCGTGGTGTCAGGGTGGGTGCGTCGGCGAAGGCGGCCGGGGCGATCGGCCAGGTGGGATGGGGTGGCACGAAGCGCGGACCCGCGAACGCGGCGGCGAGGCGCTTCGCCACGATCGCGTGCCCGATCTGCGGGGTGGGGATCCGGTCCGGCAGGGTCGCCGCACGGAACCGGTCACCGACCGGAGTGGGCGCCGTACGTGTCATCAGCACCCACGTGTCCGGCAGACAGGAGACGACGACGAGCGTGCGGCGGGTGATGTCGCGGAGTTTGAGCAGGCCGTCGGCGATCGGGCCGAACACCTTGGCCTGGCCGTCCTCCAGCCCGTCGTGGTGCTGCAGCATCGAGGTGCTGGTCTGGGCGAACAGCGTGTCGAGCTGGTCCACGGCGATGACCGTGGGGTCCAGGGTCAGCGCCATCAGCCGGGAGATGTCCTGCACGATCTGCTGCGGGGTGCGGGTGGCGGCGCTCAACCCCCACGCCGCCCGTGCGGCCGGGTCTCCCGGTTCGGAGATCAGGTGGGCGTACCCCACGTCCTGTGCCTCGAAGTCGACGGCACCGTGCAGGACGAGCGCCCGAGCGGTGTCCTGGGCGTCCCGCCCGACCTCCCGATCGCGTTCGCGCAGTGCCCGGACGAAGGCGTCGAGCTGTGTACGGGTCACCGGGGTGGCGCCGGCGACCGCGTCGCGGACCTCCACCGGGAGGCCGAGCTGGGGGGTGAGGCGGCGCAGGAACGTCTTCAGCTGGGTGCCCCAGCCGACGTGGGCGCGGCCCATCCCCTCCACCAGGGCCAGGGCGACGCTCTCCCAGAACGTCTTCCCACTGACCATGTCGACAAGGAAGAAGTAGCCGCCCTCACGCTGGATCCGTTCGCGGACCGCGCCGAGCAGGTGCGTCTTGCCGGCGCCCGCGCGGCCCTGCATGGCCACGCCGAGCGGCATGCTCGTGTCGTCGGTGCGGGCCCGCGCCACCCCGCGCAGGATCTCCGCGACCACCTTCTCGTGCAGCTCCGGCACGTTGTGCGGGCTGGGTCGCCAGACGTCGTCCGGAGTGACGGCCGGATTGAGACTCACCGCCTCCAGCGCGCCCCGCTGGTCGTCGGAGATCACGCGGGGCCGATCGCCAGGGCGTGGTTGTCCTCGTTCCCGATGCGGACGGCCGCGGCGCGGTCCCGTGCGGTCAGCGACTTGGTGTTCGCCACCGGGATGATGCGGACGTCCTCCCGGCCGACCATCGCCCGCAACGCGGCGTCCAGCGAGGCCCGGTCGGTGTCCGCGAGCCGGTCCCGCACGTCGGCGAGGCTGACCCACGCGCCAGGCGCGGTCGCCAGCTCCCGGTACGCCGTCCGAACCAGCGCCTCCAGGTCCGTCGCGGTCGTGTCCGTCGCGGTCACGTGCGTCGCGGCCGCCGTGGTCGGTGCTTCCGGTCGAGGCGCACCGGTCGCCGGGGCGGTGGCGTCGGTCTGCTTGAAGAAGTCGCCGTGACTGACCCGGAGCCGGTCCAGCGAACGGTGCAGGTTGGACAGCACGACGAACAGTGACCGGGTCGTGGAGCCGCCCTGCTTCGGCGGAGTGCCGAGGTGCAGGTGCCGGACCACCAACCAGCCCTCCTCGGTCAGCTCGTGGGCGAACGGACGGGTCGTCCGGTCGGTCTCGACCAGGCCCAGGTCGACGAGCTTCTTGTTGTCCTTACCGGTGAGCGTGAAACCGGCCAGCTCGTTCAGCTCGGTGTTGGTGAGTCGGCGCGCCTCCACCATCAGCACCACGAGGGCGTTGATCTGGTTCGGCGTCAGGTGCGGGACGTCCGCCGGGCTGGTCATGATCTCTCATCTCCGTGGGGGTGCGTGCCGCCCGCGCGTCGCCGGGCCAGCAGCCGACGGATCCCGTCGACCACCGCCGGCGCGTCGGTGAGCACCTGCTCGTTGGTGAAGCGGAGCACGTCCAGCCCGAGGAGTTGCAACTGCACGTCCCTCCGCCGATCGTTGGCGAAAGCGATTCGACCACGATGCTCCGGGCCGTCCACCTCGACCGCAAGACCCTCGACGGGCCAAAAGAGATCCAGCCGGTACGACGTGCCCAGCACGTGCCACTCGTAGGTGTGGTTCCACCGCCGTCCCCGCGCCCAGTCGTGTGGTGCGAGCGCGCGTTCCAGTGCCTGCTCGGCAGCGCTGTCGCCGCGTGGCAGGCCCGCGATCGGTGGCCAGGCCAGCACCGTCGGGGCCGGCCCGGCGGCCGTGGCCGTGGCCGTGGCCGTGGCCGTGGCCGTGGTTGTGGCGGCGGGCGGGTCGGTCGTGCCGGCCAGGTCGGTGAACCGCGCCGGCACCTGCATCGGCACCGACCGCACCCGGTCGGCGTGACGCAGCGGCCCGCCGACCAACCACACCGTGCAACCGCCGTGCCGCACGAGCCACTCGGCGGCGGCCACGAGCGTCCGCTCGGCATCCTCGCCCAGGTCGGGCAGGGCGAGGACGAGGACGCAATCCTCCCGGTCGTACGCCTCGGCGATCACCCGGGCGAGCCCGGCGGCGCGTACCCCCGGGGCGAAGCGGGACCGGGCGGCGGGCTGGCGCGGACCGCGCAGCGCACGCTCGGCGAGGTCCGCGAGAAACGGGCCGAAGTGCGGGGAGCGGGCGGCGGCACGGGCCGCGAGGGCGCGCACCGCCGCCGCACCGAGCGTGCCCTCGGTCTCGAGACGGCCCGCGTCGGGCAGCCAACCGGGGAACATCGCGCGCGCCGCGGAGTCCAGTTGGTCGAGGACGTCGGCCACGAGGTCGCCGAGCGAACCCACAGCCGTGGGCCGGTAGTGCACGACCGCCGGCGCCGCTGGCGGCAACGGGTCGAGTGCCACCCGCAGCACCTCGGGGTCGACGGCCGGCAGGTGACTGACCTGTCGCGTGGGCGGGGCGGCCCACCAGGCCCGGTCGGCCCCGCCGTCGGCTGGGACGGGGTGGGCCATGCCGGCACCCTACGACACCGGCGAACCCGACAGGTGCCCCGTCGACGCCGCCCGCCCTGCCGCAGCCGCGGCGATCGACGGCTCAGCGCAGGCGGCGGATGTCGCCGAACGCCCGGTAGAACCCACCCCGGCTGGACTCGCGGACCTCGGTCACCAGATAGCGGGCGCCCGGCTCGCGAATCCCCTTGGGGAACTGCACGCTCCAGTCGCGCCGGTAGCCGTCGGACAGCACCTGGACCCGCAGCCGCCCCCGGTCGTCCAGGCACTGCACCACCACGCCCGCACCCGAGTCGCTCGTCACCTCGACGATCGTCGGCTCGACCGGCCGTGGTGCCTGGCGTGGGGCCTTGACGTCGCGGACCTCGGGGACGTCGCCGGCCTGGGCCGCCCGGATCGCCGGCTCACTCGCGTCGATGCAGGCCAGGTGGCCGGCGGTGGTGACGACGTAGAGCCGGTCGTCGTGGTACTGCATGGAGTATGCCGACCCGCAGCCGGTGCCGAGCTTCCACAGGCGGGTGCCCGCCGCGTCGAAGCAGTAGATCGAGGACTGGCTGTCACCGGCGAAGACGTAGCGGCCGCCCTCGGCTGTGGCGCAGGAGAACACCGGGGCGTCGCACCGGTAGCTGCGTTCGAATCGGCCAGCCTTGGACAGCCGCACCACCTCGCGGGTGCTGGTCCCGGCGAACACGCTGCCGTGCTCCTGCCAGCCGAAGAGCACCGAGCCGGTGCTGGTGTGCCACAACTCGCGACCGGTGCGCCACTCGTAGCCGGTCACACCCTCGGAATGACCTTGGTAGACGGCATCGTTGTCGCACCGCACCATCCAGGCCGAGCCCCCGCGCCCGGGCCGACGCCACAGGAACTCGTCTTCGTGGTCGACAGCGGTGATCCCGCCGTTGGAATCCGACACGCCCAGGACGCCGTCGTGGATGTCCAGCCAGTAGATGTCGATTTCCGGGGCGATCGCGTACGCCACGCGGGGCATCTTGCCGGAGAGGTCGTAGACGTTGCCGTCGTCGCAGCCCGCGTAGACCCAGGCGTCGTCGGCGACGATGCACTTCACCCCGTCGGGAAGGCGGACCTGGCCGCGCACCCGGGCGTCGTGGTCGAGCGTGGTGATCACGCCGTGCTCGTTGCCGACCATGCAGTGCTGCCCGTCGACGAAGATGCCGAAGGCGGGGGCGCCGGAGTCGTAGCGCCAGAGCACCGGGGCGGTGCGGGCGGTGGAGCGGGTGCTGACGATCTGCCGTCGGGAGACGGTGCGCTTCTGGCGGACGCCGGGAACCGCCGGAGAGTATCCCTTGCGGACCTTCTCCCCGATCTTCTTCGCCGCAGCCGCTCGGGCCCGGGCGTTGTCCGGGTAGGCGCTGGCCTTGACCTGCCCCTGGTCGCCGATCCGGCCGTAGCGCACGGTCAGCGTGGCGTTGTCGACGATGACCTCGTAGAACTTGTGCGCACCGTCCACTTCGGACAGTTCGAGGTAGGTCGTCTCCTGGGACATGGGGGCCTCCGAGGGGATCAGCGAACGGCCTGAGCGGGCCGGCGCGGCGACAGTGCCCACACGCTAACCGCCACCACCGACACAATCGGCGGGCGCCCGGAGTACGCCGGGCACCCGCCGACACCGCGCCGGCCCGAGGGCGCTCAGCCCGTGGCGCAGGAGCGGATCTGCGGACGGGCGCCGCTGTTGCCGTTGGTCATCGTGGTGAAGCCGAAGGTGTTGCCGCTGCCGTTGGACCGCACGGTCATGACGGTGCCGCTGCTGTCCCAGGTGGCGGAGCCGTTCCAGATGGTGGAGACCCGCTGCGGCGCGGTGAGGGCCACGACCACGGTCCACGTGCTGGCGCCGCTGACCGTCACCGACGTGTTGTACCTGTCGCCCCAGACGTTCGTGGTCGTCGCGGTCGCGGTGCAGCCGCCGTTGCCCGGCGGCGGAGTCCCCGTGCCCGGGGGCGGGGTGCCGGTGCTGGGCGGCGGGGTCGTGCCGTCCGGGGCGACCGCCCGGCCGGTGGACGCCGAGATCATGCCGGGGCACAGGTTGCGGCTCGTGAGGTTGGCCATGATCTGCCCGATGGCGTCGCGGGTGTTCTGGATCCCGTCGTGCATGAGGATGACCTGACCGGCCTGGAGGCGGCTCGCGTTGGACACGATCTGGCTGACGCTCGCGCCGTTCCAGTCCTGCGAGTCCACGTCCCAGATCACCTGGCGCATGCCGAGTGACGACGCGACGGACTGGAGGGTGGAGTTGGTCTCCCCGTACGGTGGCCGGAACAACTGCGGCCGGACGCCGGTGGCCGACTGGATCGCCGAGTTGGTCTGGGACAGGTCGGACTGCATCTGCGACTGGTTCATCGAGGTCATGTGGGCGTGGTTCCAGCTGTGGTTGGCGACCCACATGCCGGCCGACACCTGCGCCTGTGCCGCGGCCCGGTTGTTCTGGACGTTCTGCCCGACGTTGAACATCGTGGCCCGTACGCCGTTGGTGCGCAGCACGTTGAGCAGTGCGCTGGTGGTGCCGGTGGGGCCGTCGTCGAAGGTGAGGCCGACGTAGCCGTTGCAGACGGCGGCGCTCGACGGGGCCGAGGTGGTGGCGAGGACGACGCCGCACATCGCGGCGGCGGTGGTGAGGGCGGCCAGCGCCGCGCGCAACCGCCTCGATCGCAGGGCCGTGCCGGGGGAGTCCTTGCTCATCTGATGCCCCTTCTCGCGGGCCGGACGGGCTCTGGAACGCGGGCAGCACGGTCCGGACAGGTGTGGGTGAGTGGGGAGGCCAAACCGGAGTCGATCGCATTGACCTCGATGGATCGGAGTATTGCAGCGAGATTTCCGATGCGTCAACAAGTTCCGGTAGTCCTCCGGAACACCGCAGCGCGCCCGTCCAGGGCTCGACCCGGTGCTCCAGGAGCCTGGACAGCCGGGCGCTGCGGTGGGTCGCTCACCTCAGCCGCCACGCCGACACCCGGGCTCGATCCGGAAAACAGCCGGAAGTATCGGTGCGCCCGCCCCGGGTCCGGCGGGCCGCGATCGACTCGGTTTCCTGATGTCGCTGCGGCGCACCGGCTCGGACACCGCGACATCCTGCAAGCCGAGTCGACCGAGCGATAACGGCCGCGAGGTCGGCACCGTGCGCGTCGACCTCCGCCGCAGCCGCGGGCGTCGGCTCAATCCGTTCGTGCCGCGCCCAGTCGTAGCTGCCAGCGGCTGCCCTGGCTGGTGAGCCGGACGATGGCCAACGGCTCCACGTCCACCTGTCGGTACGTCCCGAGCGGCAGGTCGAGGGCGTGGACCACCGCGACCCGGATCACCAGCGGGTGGGTGACCGCGATGACCCGCCCCCCACGTGCGCGCTGCCCGTCCAGCCAGCGACCGACCCGGTGCCGTAGTGCCGCGACGGACTCGCCCCCGTGGGGTGCGGAATCCGGTGCGGACAGCCACTCGTGCAGCGCCTGCGGATGGTCGCCGGCGATCTCCTCGAATGCCCGCCCGGTCCAGTCGCCGTAGTCACAGTCGGCCAACGCCGCCTCGATGGTGGGCCGCAGGCCGAGGGCGGACGCGGTCTGGGTGGCCGCCGCCGCCGGGCTGGACAGGCAGGCGTCGTCGGCGCCGAGGTGCCCGCGCCGGTCGGCGCCGGCCCGCGCGAGGGCGGCCCGCAAACCGCCCTCGTCCAGGCCGTCGCCGGCCCCGCCGAAGCGGGCCCGGCGCAGGGCGACGGTGTGACCGTGGGCGACCAGCCGGAGGCTGGTGGCGGTCACGTGCTCGGCAGTGCGGTGGCGGCCCGGCGGTGCTGGTCGTGGTGCATCAGGGCGGCGAACAGCAGGCCGATCCCGGCCCAGAGCACCACCTGGGTGCCGAGCGAGGCCAGCCGGAAGTCCCACAGCAGGGTTGCCGGGAAGTCGGCCGGGACCTCCTGGAAGGAGGGCATCACCACATAGGACACCACGCTGACCAGCAGGAACCCGCCAGCGGCCGCGGCGGCGCGCTGCCACGCGGGCGCCTGGTCGCCGACCGCCCGGTAGCCGAGGGTGCCGGCCCACACCGCCACCAGGCCAAGCACCACCATCAGCAGGTAGGTGACGGTGCGCTGGTTGATGGTGGCCGGGTCGCCGACGGCCGGCGGGTTCGCCGGATACTTCAGGAACGGCACGATCACCGCGCCGAGCAGCGCCGCACCGGCCAGCAGCAGGCCCGACCGGCCGTCGTCGTAACTGCGCCGACGGCGGGACAGCAGCACGTACGCGGTGGCCAGCAGGCCACCCATCGCGGCGCCGAACAGGCCGGTGGCCAGGAACAGCCCCCCGCGCTGGCCGGTCCGGCTGACCAGGGCATCCTCGTGGTCGTGCCCGCCGGTCGCGGGCTCGGCGTGCGTCGCGGCCTCCTCGATGGCGATGGCCGCCTCGACGCGCGGTTCGCCGGCGACGTAGGCGAATGCCCCGGCGAGCAGGCCGGCGATCAGGCCGGCGAGCAGCCCGCGGACGAGGACGGTGCGGAACGGGGGAGCGGTGGCGGACGTCAGTGGCACGGGACACCCAGCAGGTGCCGGCCGTCGTGCATCAGTTCGTGCAGGTACATCCCGCTGCGCGAGACGGCTCCCTGATCGAAGGCGACGAGGTAGGCCAGCAGGCTGAGCGCCACGACGGTCGCCAGGACCGTCCACAGCAGACGAGTGTTGCCAGCGGGATGCACCAACGGCTGGCTTGACGTGGAAGTAGACATATGACACGAACCTCCCCGGGGATGACGCGTCCCCATCGCAAGGCTGCGGACGACCGAGCGTCCTGGCTCGCGGCCCCGATGACGCTGGGACCGCTTACAGTGGCGCGACCGCGCCGGATTCACACCGGCTTCCCTCGCGTCGCCGCAGATAGTGGGTCGACGGTATCGGTGCCGCCGCAGGCGGTCAACCCGGCCGCGAGCGCGAAGCCGCCAAGTCACCATGGTGTGGGTATCGACAAGCGTGGATGTCAAAGATATGATGCTTGGTTGCGCCAAGGCACGCGCTCCGCAGCCCCATTGCCGGCTTGTTACGGCTAGCATGGTCGAACTGCCGGATCGGCTCCGTTGCGCCGAGCCGACCCGGACATCTGACCAATGAACGGGCGGGGTGAAAAGTACGTGAGCACGTCAGGGCATGTCCGATGACGACCAACGAGGCTGGGCAAGGCCAGGGCATCGTCGACGCGCACCATCATCTCTGGGTCCGGGCCCGGCACCCGCAGCCCTGGATCGATCCGCACACCATGGCCGCGATCGACCACGACTTCACCCCACTCGACCTCGCCCCGCTGGCCCGGGCCGCCGGAGTCACCCAGACCGTCGTGGTGCAGTCCGTCCCCGTCCGGACGGAGACGCCCGAGCTGCTGGGCATCGCGGCCGACGACCCCCTCATCGCCGGGGTCGTCGGCTGGGTCGACCTCACCGCCGACAACGTCGGTGACCGTCTCGCCCGGCTCCAGGCGGCGCGCGGCGGCGAGCGACTGGTGGGCATTCGCGACCTCGTCCAGTCCGAGCCCGACCCGGCGTACCTCGACCGCCCGGACATCCGGCGCGGCATCGCCGCGGTGGGCGCCGCCGGCCTGGCGTTCGACCTGCTGGTGCGCGACCACCAACTGCCGGCGGCCACCCGGCTCGTCCGTGACCTGCCCCAGATGCGGTTCGTCCTGGACCACCTCGGCAAGCCCTCGCTCGGGCGGGCCGGCCTCGGCGACTGGCCCCGCGACCTGCGGGCGCTCGCCGCCGAGCCCAACACGACGGCGAAGCTCTCCGGTCTGGTGACCGAGGTGGACGGCCCCTCGTGGACGACGGCCGACCTTCGGCCCGCCGTCGAGCACGCACTCCACGTGTTCGGTCCGGACCGGCTGATGTTCGGGTCGGACTGGCCCGTGAGTCTGCTCGCCTCCTCGTACCCGCGCTGGGTCGAGGCCCTCACCGAGCTGCTGGGCCCGCTGGGCGACGACGAACGGGCGGCGATCTGGCGACGGACCGCCCGCCGGGCGTACCGGCTGGAGACGCCCTGACGCCTCGTGGCCGGACGGGTCCCAGCTCGGCCCCTGTCGATGGGCTGCGGGAAGTGCCCGTTTGATCGGACGTATGCCTCCACCGGATCAGGTAACGACGACAACATGGCCGTAAGACCTTGGCAACATGCGTCAATGCTGGCAAGGTAACGCCTGATCGAGGGAAACATCCGACCTATCCCGACGGGTGGCGCGGGCAAGCGGCCGCGCTCCCCGCCGGGCAGGCTGGGTGGCTGAGAGGTTCCTGGTGCGCCGGGTGTTCCCCCGTCGCCGCGCCGGGGCCACGCTTGGGAGGTCAGATCCGACGATGAGCACCGTCGAGGCATCCGCCGGCACGCAGCGCGGCGAACTCAGCGACTGGTTCCGCGAACGGATCTCCCACGCCGTTTCCGAGTTGACCGCGGCGACGGCGCTCGTCGTCCTGTTCATCGCGTTGACCTTCGCCAGCCCCTACTTCCTGACGGCCGACAACCTCTTCAACATCGGCGCGCAGACCGCGGTGATCGCCATCATCGCCACGGCGCAGACGATGGTCATCATCACGAAGGGCATCGACCTGTCCGTGGGGTCGGTCGCCGCGCTCGCCGGCGTCGTGGGAGCGATGGTCGTCCGCGACCTCGGCTTCTCGGTGTGGGCGGCGACGGCTGTCGCGATCGGCGTCGGCGCGTTGGCCGGTCTGCTGAACGGACTGCTGGTCACCGTGGCCCGGATCCCGCCGTTCATCGCGACACTGGGCACGATGTCCGTGGGTCGGGGCCTGGTCTTCATCATCACCGGCGCGGTCGGCGTCTACGGTCTGCCCCGCTCCTTCCAACTGCTCGGCAACGGGGAGATCCTCGGCATTCCGTTCGCCGTGTTGATCACCGTCCTCGTCGCGGTCGGGGTCGCCTTCCTGCTCTCCCAGACCCGCTTCGGTCAGTACACCTACGCGATGGGCTCCAACCTGGAGGCGGCCCGCCGCTCCGGCATCCGGGTGGGGCGTCACCTGACCGGGGTGTACGTGCTGGCCGGTGTGCTGGTCGGGTTGGGCGGCATGATCGCCGCGTCCCGGGTCAACTCCGGCCAGCCGAACTACGGGATCTCGTTGGAGCTCGATGTCATCGCCGCCGCGGTCATCGGCGGCGCGAGCCTGTTCGGTGGTCAGGGCCGGATCGTCGGGACCATCATCGGCGCGTTCCTCATCGCCCTGGTGCGTAACGGCGCTGTCCTGCTCGACATCAGCATCCACTACCAGCAGGTGATCGTCGGCCTGATCATCTGGGCCGCCGTCTACTTCGACCAGTACCGCCGTCGGCGGCTGGAATCACGGGGTTGACATGCCATTCCGAGAGTCCGAACGAGGAAGGACACACACCATGGCGCACACCACCACCAGTCGCCGGGCACGACGGCCCGTTCCCCGCGTACAGGCCGTTCTGGCCGCGGCCGCCGCGACCGCTCTGCTCAGTGCCTGCGGCGGGGTCGAGGTCCGCGACGGCGGCGACGGCGCGACGAAGGCGGCGAGCGGTCCGTTGAAGCTCGCCGTCGTGCCGAAGGCCGTCGGTGCCGACTACTGGAACACCGTGAAGGCGGGCGCGGAGTGCGCCGCGCAGCGCGCGGGGGACGTCACCGTCCAGTGGGACGGGGTGACCGCCGAGACCGATGTCGAGGGCCAGGTGAACCTCATCCAGAACTTCGTCACCAAGAAGGTCGACGGCATCGTCTACGCGGCGACCGACTCCAGTGCGCTGGCGCCCGCCACCGACAAGGCGCTCGCCGCGAACATCCCGGTCGCGATGATCGACTCTGGCACCAGCCCGCAGCCGTCGAACGTGCCGCTGTTCGCCACCGACAACCGCGCGTCGGCCACCGAGGCGGCGAAGTTGCTCGCCACCGAACTCGGCCCCGGCAACCACCAGGTGGCGCTCGTCGAGTTCCAGCCGGGGTCGCAGACCAACACCGAGCGGGTGGACGGCTTCAAGGCCGGCCTCGCCCAGTTTCCGAACCTGAAGCTGGTCGGCCAGCAGCCCAGCCGCAGTGACGTCAACGAGGCACGACGCGTCACCGAGAACATCCTCACGGCCAACCCCAACCTGGCCGGCGTCTTCGCCGCCAACGAGCCGAGCGTGCTCGGCGCCGCGCAGGCCATCCAGGCGGCCGGCAAGTCCGGCAAGGTGGTCATCATCGGGTGGGACGCCGCCCCGGACGAGATCGCCGGGGTGCGCAGCGGCCAGATCTCCGCGCTGGTCGTGCAGAACCCGTTCAAGATGGGCTACTTCGGCGTCGACAAGATGGTCAAGCACCTGCGGGACAAGGCGCCGCTGGCGTCGGCGGACACCGGCGTCACGTTCGTCACGAAGGAGAACATCGACTCCGCGGAGATCAAGGCGGTGCTCGAGCCGAGTTGCGCCAACCCTCCGGTGCAGTGATGGGCGCGACCCCGACGGCCACCGCCGACAGTGACAAGCAGCCGACCGCCGACGAAGCGCCGGTGCTCGAAGCCCGGGGCATCGTCAAGCGGTTCGGGCACGTCGAGGCGTTGCGCGGTGCCGACTTCACGGTCCATCGGGGTGAGGTCGTGGCGCTGATCGGCGACAACGGCGCCGGCAAGAGCACCCTGATCAAGACGCTGTCCGGTGTCCACCCGCCCGACGAGGGCGAGATCCGGGTGGGTGGTCGTACGGTCCAGTTCTCCACGCCGGTCGACGCCCGGCGCGCGGGGGTGGAGACCGTCTACCAGGATCTCGCCGTCGCCGACGACCTCAGCGTGGCCGCCAACCTGTACCTCGGTCGGGAGATCCTGCGTTCCGGGCCGCTCGGCCGGCTGGGGTTGCTCGACAAACGCGCCATGCGGCAGGGCGCCGCCGCGGCCCTGGACCAGTTGGGTGTGCGGATCCCCCGGGTCACCACCCCGATCGCGATGTTGTCCGGTGGGCAGCGCCAGTGCGTCGCGGTGGCCCGCGCCATCATCTGGGCGACGAGCGTGGTCATCCTCGACGAGCCCACCGCGGCGCTCGGTGTCGTGCAGACCGGGCGGGTGCTCGACGTCGTCCGGCGCGCCCGCGATGCCGGCATGTCGGTGGTGCTGGTGAGTCACAACATGCCGCAGGTGCTGGAGATCGCCGATCGGGTCGAGGTGCTGCGGCTCGGCCGTCGGGCGGCCCGGCTTCGTGCCGATGAGGTCACCACCGACGACCTGGTCGCGGCGATGACCGGCAGCACCGGCGCGGATCGGGACTAGGGAGTGTGTTTCGGAAGTGCTGGCTGGCCCAGCACTTCCGAAACACTCCGGGGCGGGTGCTCAGAACCGCGTCGGCTCGACGGTGGCGTCGGCGTCGTCGGGTTGCCCGTGCAGCGACTCCTCCACCCCGATCAGGTGGTTGGCCATGCGGATCCGCGCGCGTTCCGGGTCGCGTGCGACGAGGGCCTTGAGGATCGCGACGTGCTCGTCGTGGGTACGCCGGTCCGCGCCCTCCTCGTGCAGACTCCGCCAGAGCCGCCCGCGTAGCGTGCGCCCGGCGAACGCCTCGATCAGGCCGACGAGCACCGGATTGTCGGCGTGCACCGCGATGATCCGGTGGAACGCGATGTCGATCTCCATGATCCGTTCGTGCTCCTGCGGAGACCGTCCGGCGATCCGGGCCGCCTCGTCGAGCAACTCCGCCGCCTGGGCGAGGGCCTCGTCGGTGATCCTGGTCGCCGCCAGGCGGGCGGCCTCGCACTCCAGCAGTCGTCGGACGATGTGGATGTGCCGGGTGTCGCCCTGGCCCTGGAAATCCACCACGAAGCCCATCGGGGCCAGCAGTTGCGGCGCGTCGAGGTTGGTGACGTAGGTGCCGTCACCCTGGCGGATGTTGACGATGCCGAGGATCGACAGGGCCGACATCCCCTCGCGCAGCGAGCCCCGCGAGACGCCGAGCGACTCGGCGAGATCCTTCTCGATGGGCAGACGGTCCCCGGGCTTGAAACGCCCTTCGAGGATCATCCGCTTGATGCCGTTCACCACCTCGTCGGTGCGCGACATGACACCCCCTAGCGGCCGGCGGGGGTGGCCGCCCCACCCGCGATCACGTACGGCTTCGGAGATGACACGGTAGTCGGGTCTGTCGCCGTCCAGTAGGTGCCGTCCGGGAACCGGTAGCGCTCGACCGACTCGGGGCGCATCCGGGTGGAGTAGCCGGGCTGGTGGGGCAGGACGTACCCGCTGCCCGTGCCGGTGTCCCGGATGACGCACGGGTCGGTGAAGTGCTCGTGCAGGTGGTCGACGAACTCGGTGACACGGTTGGTGAGGTCGCCCGAGATCGCGACGTAGTCGAGCACCGACACGTGCTGGACCATCTCGCACAGGCCGACACCGCCGGCGTGGGGGCACACGGGGATGTCGAACTTCGCGGCGAGCAGCAGCACGGCGACGATCTCGTTGATGCTGGCCAACCTGCCGGTGTCCAGTTGGCAGAAGTCGATGGCCCCGGCCTGGAACAGCTGCTTGAACATCACCCGGTTGTGGCAGTGTTCGCCGGTGGCGACGCCGATGGGCGCGACCGCGCGACGGATGGCGGCGTGGCCCAGGATGTCGTCGGGGCTGGTCGGCTCCTCGATCCACAGTGGCTCGAACCGCGCCAGGGCCGTGACCCACTCGATGGCCTGACCGACGTCCCACACCTGGTTGGCGTCGATCATCAGATTGCGGTCCGGGCCGAGGATCTCCCGGGCGATGCCGCAGCGGCGGATGTCGTCGTCGAGGTTGGCGCCCACCTTGAGCTTGACGTAGCCGTAGCCGGTGTCGACCGCCTCCTGGCACAGCCGGCGCAGCTTGTCGTCGCCGTAGCCGAGCCAGCCGGCCGAGGTGGTGTAGGCGGGGTAGCCGGTCCGGTCGAGCTCGGCGAGACGGGCGGCCTTGGTGCTCTCCTTGGCGCGCAGGATGGCCAGTGCCTCGTCCCGGGTCAGCGCGTCGGACAGGTAGCGCAGGTCCGCGATGTCGACGAGCTGCTCGGGGGACATGTCGACGAGCAGCCGCCACAGCGGCTTGTCGGCGACCCGGGCGACCAGGTCCCACGACGCGTTCAGCACGGCGGCCAGCGACAGGTGGACGACGCCCTTCTCCGGGCCGAGCCACCGCAGTTGGGAGTCGGAGGTGAGCAGGCGGTAGACCGCGCCCATGTCCGCCGCCATCGTCGCGACGTCCACGCCGACGAGGCGCTGTGCCTGATGGACCGCCGCCGCTACGACGATGTCGTTGCCGCGACCGATGGTGAAGGTCAGACCGTGGCCCGCGAGTGGCGCGCCCGTGCTGTCGACGCCGTCGGTGTGCAGGACGACGTAGGCCGCCGAGTAGTCGCCGTCCTTGTTCATGGCGTCGGAGCCGTCAGCGGTCAGGGAGGTGGGGAAGCGGACGTCCTCGATGGTGACGGCAGTGATCTGCGGCATGCGCTCCTCGCCCGGCTAGGCTAAAGATCAGATGATCTCTGCGAGTATACGGAGGGCTAATCCGGCACGTCAACGACGTCGATCACCTGTGAATCCAAGACATCCAATGTTTCGGTCCCGATGCGAATGCGTCAGCGCGCTGTCCTCTCGGTCGCCGCATCCGGCCCACGGGCCTCGGCAGCGGCTGCGGCGAGATTCGTGGCGCTGGTAGACACTCTGCGGCGCGACGGCACGTCGTCGTTCACGGACTGTTGATGTGCGCCCGGCGGGATTGGGATATTGCTGCGAGAAGTGGATAGTGCGCGCGGAAGATTGGATGTCCACTTCAGATTCTGACATTGATGGCCGGAAATAAATAGGGATCCTTACGTCTGAAGACTTAATACATCACACCTTTCCGCATGGCGGCACCTGCTCGATGTCACGTCCGCGCGGGCGTGGGCTGCCGCCCGCCGGCCTGGTTCGGCGCGGGTCCGGGCGAGCCGGTGACGACCATCACCAGTCACGGCGCCGACACGCCCGGGACCGACATGTGGGGTGTGACAACCGCAGCGTCCCTATATATGGTGTCGAGCGCAGCTGGTTCGGCCGTTCATCCCGAGCGGTCGAGGCAAGAGGGAACCCGGTGGAAATCCGGGACTGTCCCGCAGCGGTGAGTGGGAACGACAGCCGTCATGAGCACTGGGCCACCAATCGGTCTGGGAAGCGACGGCCAGTAGGAGACCGGCGACCCGGTCGTGCCCGCGAGTCCGAAGACCTGCCAGCGCGCCGTGCACCCGCACCCGGGTGGGCGGCGGTCCGAGGCCGCGTGGGACGGCCGACGCCACCTGACCCGCGCCTGCCCGGCGTGGCGTCCGCCGGTGTCTGTCTCCACGCGTCCGAAGGCCATCAGGTCTCGAACTCGCGAGGAGTGAGTGGTGACAGTCACCGAGGTAGTCCCGGCAAGCGGCGACGCGGTCCTGCGGCGGACGCCGATGCAGGTCCGCAAGCGCAACGGCACCACCGAGTCCGTGGACGTCAACAAGATCGTCCGGGCGGTCGAGCGGTGGGCCGACGACCTGACCGACGTCGACCCGATGCGCGTCGCCACCCGCACGATCAGCGGGCTGTACGACGGCGCGACGACTGCCGAGCTGGACCGGCTGTCCATCCAGACCGCAGCCGAGATGATCGGTGAGGAGCCGCAGTACTCCCGCCTCGCGGCCCGGCTGTTGTCCGGCTACGTCGACAAGGAGGTGCGTCGGCAGGGCGTCACCTCGTTCAGCGCGGCGATCCGGGTCGGTCACGCCGAGGGCCTGATCGGGAACGACACCGCCGCGTTCGTCGCCGCGCACGCCGCGATGCTCGACGACGCTATCGACACCGACGGCGACCGGAGGTTCGAGTACTTCGGCCTGCGCACGGTGTACGACAGGTACCTGCTACGCCACCCCACCAGCCGGCTGGTGCTGGAAACCCCGCAGTACTGGCTGCTGCGGGTGGCGTGCGGGCTGTCCCAGACGCCGGACGAGGCGGTCGGCTTCTACCGGCTGATGTCCAGCCTGGCCTATCTGCCCAGCTCACCGACGTTGTTCAACTCCGGCACCCGGCACACCCAGATGTCCTCCTGCTATCTGGTCGACTCTCCGCGCGACGAGTTGGACTCGATCTACCAGCGGTACGCCCAGGTCGCCAACCTGTCCAAGTTCGCCGGCGGCATCGGCATCGCGTACTCCCGGGTCCGGTCCCGTGGGGCACTGATCCGCGGCACCAACGGGCAGTCCAACGGGATCGTGCCGTGGCTGCGCACACTGGACGCGAGCGTCGCCGCGGTCAACCAGGGTGGCCGACGCAAGGGCGCGGCCTGCGTCTACCTGGAGCCGTGGCACCCGGACGTCGAGGAGTTCCTGCAACTGCGGGACAACACCGGCGAGGACGCCCGCCGCACCCACAACCTGAACCTGGCCAACTGGGTCCCGGACGAGTTCATGCGCCGGGTCGAGGCCGACGAGATGTGGTCGCTGTTCGACCCGCACGAGGTGCCCGAGCTGCCCGACCTGTGGGGGGAACGGTTCGACGCCGCCTACCGGCAGGCCGAGGCGCAGGGTCGCCACGTGCGGCAGGTCCCGGCGCGGGAGCTGTACGGCAAGATGATGCGCACCCTCGCCCAGACCGGCAACGGGTGGATGACCTTCAAGGACGCCGCGAACCGGCTGTGCAACCAGACCGCCGAGGACGGCAACGTGGTGCACCTGTCCAACCTGTGCACCGAGATCATCGAGGTGTCCAGTGACGCCGAGACCGCCGTGTGCAACCTCGGCTCGGTGAACCTCGCCGCCCATCTCACCGACGGCGGCATCGACTGGGACCGGCTGCGCGCCACGGTTCGTACCGCGGTGACCTTCCTCGACCGGGTCATCGACATCAACTACTACCCGACCGTGCAGGCGGCGGCGAGCAACCCCCGCTGGCGGCCGGTCGGACTGGGGCTGATGGGCCTACAGGACGTCTTCTTCGCGCTGCGACTGCCGTTCGACTCCCCGGCCGCCCGGGAGCTGTCCACCCGGATCAGCGAGGAGCTGTACCTGACCGCGCTGGAGACCTCCGCCGACCTGGCGCGCCGCTTCGGCGCGCACCCGGCGTACGCGCAGACCCGGGCCGCGCGGGGCCAGCTCCAACCCGACCTGTGGGGTGTCGAGGGTACGCAGACCGCGCGCTGGGCCGCCCTGCGGGAACGGGTCGCGGCGGACGGGCTGCGCAACTCGCTGCTGGTGGCGGTCGCCCCGACCGCGACCATCGCCTCGATCGCCGGGTGCTACGAGTGCATCGAGCCGCAGGTGTCCAACCTGTTCAAGCGCGAGACCCTGTCGGGGGAGTTCCTCCAGGTCAACACCGCCCTGGTCCGCGAGCTGAAGGCCCGCGGCCTGTGGACTGACCGGATCCGCTCGGCGATCAAGCGGGCGGAGGGGTCGGTGCAGGACATCGCGGAGTTGCCGGCCGGCGTCCGGGAGTTGTTCCGGACCGCGTGGGAGCTGCCGCAGCGGGCGCTTGTCGACCTGGCCGCCGCCCGCGCCCCGTTCATCGACCAGTCCCAATCGCTGAACTTGTTCCTGGCCGCGCCGACCATCGGCAAGCTCTCGTCGATGTACCTGTACGCCTGGAAGGTCGGGCTGAAGTCCACGTACTACCTGCGCTCGCGCCCCGCCACCCGGATCCAGCAGGCCACCGTCGCGGTGCTCGCCCCGGTGGCGGCCGACGCGGAGGCGCTGGCCTGCTCGCTGGAGAACCCCGAGTCGTGCGAGGCCTGCCAGTGACAGCCGCCGACACCGGCACAGTCGACGCCAGCACCACCGACACGAGCACCACCGACACGGGCACCACCGACACGAGGACCACGCACATGCTGCTCGACCCCGGGATGGACCTCACCCTCCGCCCGATGCGCTACCCGCACTTCTTCGACAGGTTCCGCGACGCGATCCGCAACACCTGGACGGTGGAGGAGGTCGACCTGCACGCCGACCTCGCCGACCTGGACAAGCTGTCGCCGGCCGAGCGGCACCTGGTCAGCCGGCTGGTGGCGTTCTTCGCCACCGGTGACACCATCGTCGCCAACAACCTGGTGCTCAACCTCTATCAGCACGTCAACAGCCCGGAGGGTCGCCTCTACCTGTCCCGGCAGTTGTTCGAGGAGGCCGTGCACGTCCAGTTCTACCTGAACCTGCTCGACACGTACGTGCCGGACGAGACCGAGCGGTTCGCCGCCTTCGCGGCCATCGAGAACATCCCCTCGATCCGCCGTAAGGCCGAGTTCTGCTTCCGCTGGATCGACTCGCTGAACAACCTGCGGGAGCTGCGGACCCGCGACGACCGGCGGACGTTCCTGCTCAACCTGATCTGCTTCGCCGCCTGCATCGAGGGATTGTTCTTCTACGGCGCCTTCGCGTACGTCTACTTCCTGCGCTCCCGCGGGCTGCTGCACGGCCTCGCCTCCGGCACCAACTGGGTGTTCCGCGACGAGTCCATGCACATGGCGTTCGCGTTCGACGTCGTCGACACCGCCCGCGCGGAGGAACCCGACCTGTTCGACGACGACCTCGCCGACCAGGTCCGGCAGATGCTCACCGAGGCCGTCGAGTGTGAGGTGCAGTTCGCCGAGGACCTGGTGGGCCAGGGGGTGCCCGGTCTGACGTTGAGCGACATGCGGGAGTACCTCCAGCACGTGGCCGACCGCCGCCTGGCCCAGCTCGGCCTCGCCCCGCACTACGGGTCGAGCAACCCGTTCGCCTTCATGGAGTTGCAGGACGTGCAGGAGCTGTCCAACTTCTTCGAGCGGCGCGTCTCGGCGTACCAGGTAGGGGTGGCCGGCACCGTCGCCTTCGACGACGACTTCTAGGGCGGACGGTCCACGCGTTCCGGTCTCTCCGATCATGGAGTTGTGGTGCCTGATTTGGTGTCGTGCAGGCACTTTGTCACCCACCACAACTCCATGATCGACGAGGCCGGGTGGGGTTGGCGCGCCCGGTAAGTCGGGCAGACGAACTGTTCGCCGCGATGCGGACGCTTGATGCGCACTGGACTCGGGCACTTGACCAGCGTGGCGTTCAGGCGGCTGCCTCGAGTTCACGAGTCAGAGCGAATGCGGTCAGCTCGATTGGTCGTTGGGTGTCGTGGCGGACGCCGCATCGATCATGTTGCAGAAGTAACGATGGACGCTGAGCAGTGCGGCGAGTTCGACGACGATTGCTAGGCGGCGACCGATCCGGGGGCCTGGCGTCGCTTGGTGAGCCACCGCATCACGTGCAGCGGATGCGACGCCGGGTCCGGAATCGGGTGGAAGACGTGTTCGATCTCGCCGTCGGCGATGATCAGCGTCAACCGCTCGTAGAGCGTCATGTCGCCGGCGGTGCGGGTGGGCAGCCGTAGCGCGTCGGCCAGGGTCAGCCGCGGGTCGGGGATCAGCGGGTAGGGCAACCGCAGCCGGTGCACGAGTTCCCGCTGGTACCCGGTCGACTGCGCGGACAGGCCGTACACCCGGGCCGCGCCGGCCGCGCGGAGTTCCGCGTGGTGGTCGCGGAACCAGGCGGCCTGCTCGGTGCTGCCCCGGGCGCCGTGGACCTCCAGCAGCCCGTTGGGCAGGTCGACACCCGGCCGCCCGGTCAGGGGGTACACGAAGACGACGGTGCGCCCGGCACCGAGGGCGCCGAGATCGACCGGGCGGCCGTCGGTGCCGTAGAAGGACAGGGGTGGCAGGCTGGTCCCGACCAGTGCGGCGGGGTCGGCACCGACCGTGTCACCGCCGGGCACGACCTGGGTCGCGGCCGCGTCGAGTCGCGCGTCCAGGGCCTCCCGCTGGGCGGTCAACCGACCGATCCGCTCCTGGAGGTTGGTGATGGTGCTGCGGTAGGTGGCCACCGCCGCCGCGCACACGTCGGCCTCGTCGGCGCCACCGGCGATCGACTCGACGAACGGGCGGGTCTCCTCCACGGTGAGGCCGAGCGCCATCAACTCGCGGATCTGGGCCACCAGCCGCACCGCGATCGGGTCGTACTCCCGGTAGCCGTTGCCCAGTCTCCGGGGCACGACCAGCCCGGCCGACTCGTAGTACCGCAGCGCCCGGACCGTGGTCCCGGTCCGTCGTGCCAGCTCACCCACCCGCATCCCGCGACCCTAAACCCGCACCCTGGGGTACGGGTCAACGTGTCCATCGTCGCGGTGCCACGGCCGCCGTTTCCTGCCAGTCTGGCTGCGAATAGGCGTCGTGAGCAGGGAGTGTGTGATGACGGCAATCAGCCGGGTACGCGGTCGGCAGATCCTCGACAGCCGGGGCAACCCGACCGTGGAGGCCGACGTGGTGCTCACCGACGGGTCGACCGGCCGGGCCGCCGTGCCGTCCGGGGCGTCGACGGGGGCGAACGAGGCGGTCGAGCTGCGCGACGGGGACCACACGCGTTTCCACGGCAGGGGCGTCACGACGGCGGTCGCCGCGGTGAACGGCGCGATCGCCGACGCGGTGCTCGGGCTCGACGCGGAGGACCAGGCGCTGATCGACGAGACGATGATCGCGCTCGACGGTTCGAAGGACAAGAGTCGACTGGGTGCCAACGCGATCCTCGCGGTGTCCCTGGCGGCGGCCAAGGCGGCGGCGTCGGCGCACCGGCAGCCGCTCTACCGCTACGTCGGTGGCGTCGGGGCCCGCCTGCTGCCGGTGCCGATGATGAACATCATCAACGGCGGCGCACACGCCGACAACCCGCTCGACTTCCAGGAGTTCATGATCGCCCCGGTCGGGGCGCGGACGTTCGCCGAGGCGGTCCGGATGGGCTCGGAGGTCTTCCACACCCTCCGCAGGTCCCTGGCGGCGGCCGGGCACAGCACCAACGTCGGTGACGAGGGCGGCTTCGCGCCGACCTTCACCGACGCCGACGAGGCGCTGCGTTTCGTGCTGAGCGCCATCGAGGACGCCGGGTACGAACCCGGCACCGACCTGACGATCTGTCTCGACCCGGCCAGCTCGGAGTTCTTCCGGGACGGCCGCTACGACTACGTCGGCGAGGGGCGTCAGCGCACCGTCGAGGAGCACATCGACTACCTGGTGGACCTCGTCGCCCGATACCCGATCAGTTCGATCGAGGACCCGATGGCCGAGGACGACTTCGCCGGCTGGAAGCGGCTGACCGCGTTGGCGGGGGAGCGGGTGCAGTTGGTCGGCGACGACGTCTTCTGCACCGACGTCGACCGGTTGCGCGATGGGATCGGGGGCGGTTACGCCAACGCGATCCTGGTCAAGGTCAACCAGATCGGCACGCTCACCGAAACCCTCGCCACTGTGGACGCCGCCCACAAGGCGGGCTACCGGGTGGTGCTGTCCCACCGTTCCGGCGAGACCGAGGACACCACGATCGCCGACCTGGCCGTGGGCGTCGGCTGCGGCCAGATCAAGACCGGCTCGCTGTCGCGCTCCGACCGCACGGCCAAGTACAACCAGCTCATCCGCATCGAGGAGGAGCTGGGCGACCGAGCCGTCTATGCTGGGCGCCGCTGAGAAGCCCCATCCGCCGCGATCTTGCACTTTCTGTCCCCACACGACGCACATTTGCCGGCGTTTCGGCGACCGAAACTGCAAGATCGGCGCGGGTGGGGGCGGGGCCTGATCTCTCGGAGGACAACTGCTGATGGTCGACATCACCGTGCGACCCATGACGGACGCCGACGCCGACCGGGTCCTGGCGATCTACCAGGTGGGCCTCGACGCCGGCAACGCCAGCTTCGAGGTCACCGCCCCCACCTGGGCGGCCTTCGACGCGGCACGGTTGACCGGGCACCGCTTCGTGGCCGTCGACCACGACGGCGGCGTCGTCGGCTGGATCGCCGTCTCGCCGACCTCGACCCGCGCGGTCTACGCCGGCGTTTTGGAGCACTCCGTCTACGTGGACCCGGCCGCCCAGGGCCGTGGCGTCGCCCGCCTGCTGCTGGACGCACTGATCACCTCCACCGAGGCCGCCGGCATCTGGACCATCCAGTCCGGGATCTTCCCGGAGAACGCCGCCAGCCTCACGCTGCACCAGCGGGCCGGGTTCCGGGTGATCGGCGTACGCGAGCGGGTCGGCCGCCACCACGACCGTTGGCGTGACGTCGTCCTGCTCGAACGCCGCAGCCCGGTCGTCACCTGACGAGCCCACGCCGCGCCGACCGGGACCGGTTCGTCGGTCGGCGCACCCCCGGTCACTCGGCCGCGTACACCCTGCTGTCCCGGGTCGCCGATTCCGTGTGGACGGGCGCCGTCACCGTCGGCTGGCGCAGGCGACACACGTCCGCGCCGACGGGCGGGCGACGAGCCGGTCGGCGGGGATCGCTCGGGAGCACCGTTCGCAGCTGCCGTAGCTGCCGTCGTCGATCCGCCGCAGCGCGACGTCCAGCTCCGCCAGACGTCGGCGGGCCGCGTCCAGGACGGCGGTGAGCTGCGCGCGTTCGAAGGCGATCGTGCTGCCCTCGGGGTCGTGCTCGTCGTCGGCGTTCGACGCCCGAGACGCCTCGAAGAGGCTGCGCAGGTCACCGTCCAGGGCGGCGGCCTGCGCCTCGGTCTCCTCACGCAGTCGCAGCAGTGCCTCGCGAACCGTGCCGGAGTCGCTGGTCATGGCCACTCACCGTACTGCGGAATGACCGTGATCACATCGCTGGCATTCCGAGACGACCGGTCATATCGTGGTGGTGTCAGCCAGCACCCGAGCGGAGGAGCGTCACGACATGCCACGACCCAAGTCGCCGGCCTCCGCCGGGACCAGGCAGCGGTTGTCCGACGCCGCGTTGGATCTGTTCCATCTGCGTGGCTACAACGGGACGAGCGTTCAGGACATCGTCGCCGCCGCCGGGGCGCCCAAGGGCACCTTCTACAACCACTTCGCCAGCAAGGAGGATCTCGCCCTCGACTCGGTGGCGAGATACTCGGCGGCGATGGGGCTGGAGATGCTGGACGAGAAGTGGGGCGGGACACCGCGCGAGCGGATCATCGGCCATCTCCGTTACATCACCGGCCTCGGCGACACCATGGGGGACCGCGGGTGTCTGCTCGGCAACTTCGCCAGTGAGATCCCGGCGCACAGCGACGTTCTGCGCACCGCCGTCGACGCCGGCTTCGGCCGCTGGGTCGCCGCGCTCGCCGTGACGATCGAGCAGGCGCGCGCTGCCGGTGAGGTGCACGGTGACGAGCCCGCCGGTGGCCTGGCCGGCTTCATCGTCTCCAGCTACGAGGGCGCGGCGGCGCGGGCGAAGGCTTCCGGTGACCTGACCGCCCTCCACGAGTTCCTCGCGATCACCACGACGCGGATCCTCAGCTGATCCGCAGCAGGCCGCCTGTGGCGGTGCTTGCCAATTTCAAGACGACCGGTCGTACTTCTGCGCCCGGAGACCCAATCACCCACCCTGAGGAGTGCGACATGAGCACGTACCTGATCAACCACCTGCGTATCCCCGGCGGTGTGCCGACGGAGGAATCCCTGCGTTACCTGGAGCAGGTGCAGGCCACCACCGAGCCGTACGGCGCCAAGTGGCTCGTCCTGGACGCCGAGGTGCAGGTCATCGAGGGCAGTTGGCCCGGCTCGGTCGTGCTGATCGAGTTCCCGGACGCGGAAACCGCCAGGACCTGGTACAACTCGCCCGAGTACCAGGCCATCCTGTCGCTGCGCGTCGATCACACCATCAACGACCTGATCCTGGTGGACTCCGTCGGCCCGGACTTCACGGTGGCCGGCTACGCGCGTCAGATCCGGACCCTGCTCGGCCAGTGACAACCGCGCGCTGACCTGCCGTCCGACGATCCCCGCGTACGCCACGGTGTACGCGGGGATCGGCTACCTGAAGTTGCGGGTGTGCAGGGCGGAGAGCGCGGCGGCCTCGTCGGGCCGTAAACCCGGCCGCGCGCCCGAGGGGAATACGGAGCGGGATGGTCGGATCACCGTCTGGTACGGGTGCCGTCCCGGTGCGGCCGTCCGTGCCCGTCGTCCCGGTCGATCCGCAACTCGCGCTCCAACTCGGCGATGACCGCCCGCAGGTCGTCCAGCCGTTGGGTGAGCGCGATGCGGTCCACCTCGTCCGGTACGCCGTCGCCGTCCTCGTCGTAGTCGGGGGCCAGTCGTTCGGTCATCTCCAACCGGCGTGCCTCCTCCATCGAGTTGACGATGACGGCGATGAGGATGTTGAGCAGCAGGTTGACGGTGATGACCACGTAGCTGACGTAGTAGAGCAGCGTCCACGGTGAGATGGCCATGCCCTGCTCGATGAGGTCCGGCAGCGTCTCCAGCGACAGCAGTACGAACAGCGTCAGCAGCGACCTGCCGATGTCGCCGTACTCGTCCGGGTACCTGCTGCCGAAGATCAGCCAGCCGGCCATGCCGTAGACGTAGAGCGTCACCACGGCCAGGGCGAGGAACCCGGTCACGCCCGGCAGGCTGCGCCACAGCGCGGAGACGATGGTCCGCAGGCCCGGTGAGAACCGCACCAACCGGACCATCCGGGCGACCCGCACGACCCGCAGCAGTGCGGGGTCGCCGTGCAGGCCCGGTATGAAGATCGCCGCGATCACCACGAAGTCGAAGACGTTCCAGCCGTGCCGGAAGAAGTCCTGTGGACGCCTGCCGTACGCCGCCAGCCGGATGCCGATCTCGACGACGAAGACGGCCCGGAAGAACAGCTCCAGCCAGTGCAGGGCGGTGCCCGCCGGAGTCAGGTCGTCGTACGTCTCCAGGCCGAGGACGACCCCGTTGGCGAGGATGACCACCACGATGACGATCTCGAAGGGGCGCGACCCGGCGAGTCGGGCGCAGTGCGCGGCCCAACGGGATCGGTGCCGCTCGGGTGGGCCCGGCTCACGCCGCTGGGCGGGCACGGGGCTGGCGGGCATGCCCGCCAGCCTAGCCAAGATCAATGATTGCGGGCGACTGTGTGATCCGCTCAGGCGTGGCTCGTCCGCTCCGGCGTCACCGGGGCCGCGAAGAAGTCGGCGAGCGGGTCGACAATTCTGGGGTACGCCCGGTTGATGGCGTCATGGCCGCTGCGCGGGATCGTCAACGTCCGCGCCCGCGGCAGTGCGCGGGCCAACGCCTCGTTCTGACCCGGGTAGTAGGGCGGACCGTCGGCACCACAGGCCAGCAGCACGTCGGCCCTCACCCCGGCCCACTGGCTGGCCGGGCCGTCGTGCGCGCGGATCAACGCCGATTCGTCGAGCGTCAACGGCAGCAACTCGGCCATCGTCCGGCCGATCGGGGTGCGCATGAACGCGCGGATGATCGCGATCCGTACGCCGAGCGGGAGCTTCCCGGCCGCCATCTGTGGGTTGATGCCAGCGGCCGTGATGGCGAGGGCCCGGGCGATGTCACCGGCCCGCAGCGCCGCCTGGGCCGGTGCGAGCCACGCCGACGGTGGGCCGCCATCGATGCAGACCGCGGCGTCGTAGAGGGCGAGCCGGTCGACCGGCAGCCGGAGCGCTGCCTCCAGCGCGATGAAACCGCCGGAGCTGTGGCCGATGACGTTGCCGGACCCGGTGTGCTCCAGCACCACGGCGAGGTCGTCGATCTCCTGATCCAGGGTGTAGGGCATCGGCCTGGGTGGTGCGTCGGCCCGGCCCCGCCGGTTGTAGAGGTGCACGGTGAACCGGTCGGCGAGCGCCGTCGCCAGCCGGCGGTAGACGTCGATGGTGACACCGCCGCCGTGCACCACCACGATGCCGGGACCGTCTCCCGTGGAGTGCAGCACGACGCTCGCGCCGTCCCGTGCCCTGATCCGCTCCATGATCGTCCACCCTTCCGCGACGACAACAACTGCGAACGACGTTTGCAGTTTACAGTAGATCGGTGAGCGACGCATCCCCGAGAGCCGACGACGGCGACTCCGCTCGGCAGACGATCTGGGGCAGGCCCGAACGCGGCAGCCGTGGCCCCGCTCCGGCCCACAGCCGGGACGCCATCGTCGTGGCCGCCATCGCCCTGGCCGACAGCGAAGGGCTTGCCGCGGTGTCGATGCGCGCTGTCGCCGGCGCGCTCGGCACCGGCGCGGGATCCCTCTACCGCTACCTGTCGTCGCGCGACGATCTCCTGGACCTGATGACCGACCGGGTCGTGGGGGAGATGCGTCCGTATCCGGAGGCCGAGGGAGACTGGCTGGACTCGATGCTGCTGTTGGGTCGCCGGCAGTTGGCGCTGCACCGTGCGCACCCGTGGCTGATCGAGGTGAGTCACCGGACGTCCGGCATCGGTCCCGAGAGCCTGGCCTGGTTCGACAACTGCATTCGGATCCTGGAGCCGGTGCCAGCCGCTGTCACCGCGAAGTTCGAGGCGATCGCGATGATGAACGGCGTGGTGACCCTCTTCGCCCGCAGCGAGGCCGCCTCCGGGGCGTTCAGCTTCGCCGGTGCCGACCTCGCGGCGTACCCGCACCTGGTCGCGGCGTTCCGCCAGCCCTCCGCGCCCGCGCCCCGAACGGACCTCTTCGAGCGGGCCCTGCGCAGTCTGCTGAGCGGTCTGCTGCTCGCCCCGCCGTCCGAGGCGGGCTGACGACTCACCGACGCGGGCAATCGCGACGCCGCCGACGTGTTGGCCGAGCTCAGCGGCCAGGGGGACGAGGCGGAGTAGACGCCGAAATCCGGACTCAGGCTCGCGCAGCCCGGATGGCGTCGCGCAGCGGGGTGCTCGGCCGACCGAGCAGCCGGCTGAGGTCGTCGCTGTCGGTCGCCAGCTCACCGAGGGCGATCGAGTTGTCGAGCGCGGCGACGAACCCGGCGGTGCCGGCGTCGAGCCCGACGTTCTCCAGGGTCGAGGCCAGCTCGGCGGCCGACAGGTCCCGGTGGACGACGGTGGTGCCGGTGACCTCTGTGACGGCCTCGGCCAACTCGTCGAAGGTGAACGCGGTGCCACCCAGTTCGTAGACGACGTCACCGTCCGCCGGGCGGGTCAGTGCCGCGACGGCGGCTCCCGCGTAGTCCGCCCGGGTCGCGGCGGAGATCCTGCTGCCACCGGTGGCACCGAGGATCGTGCCGGTCCGCAGGTACTGCGGCAACTGGTCGGTGTAGTTCTCGACGTACCAGCTGTTGCGCAACACGGTGTGGGTCAGACCCGACGCGGCGAGGACCTCCTCGGTGGCCCTGTGCTCCGGGGCGAGCGGGTTCGTGGTGGTGTCGGCCTTCAGGATGCTCGTGTAGATCAGGCGCTCGACCCCGGCGAGCGTGGCCGCGTCGATGACCGCGGTGTGCTGCGCGACACGCTGACCGGGAGTGTCGCCGGAGATGAGCAGCAGGCGGCGTACGCCGGCCACGGCACCGGGCAGCGTCGACGGGTCGTCGTAGGTGGCCTCGCGGATCTCGACCCCGCGCGCGGCCAGGTCGGCGGCCTTCTCCGGACTGCGGACGATGGCGGCGATCTCGGTGGCGGGTACGCCGGAGTCGAGCAACTGCTCGATCACCAGGCGGCCCAGCCGGCCGGTGGCGCCGGTGACGGCATAGGTGGGCACGGGAAACCTCCGGTCGGGCGATGACAGATGGGACCCGGGAGGGCGTACCCAGGAATTCGTCAGCGATGTCTTCGCGGAGGGTGATCACTGAAGACGTTGGGCGAGGAGGTAGCAGCGTCGACTGGGGTATTCGGTCGGGACCGGTTGCCGGATTGTGGTTGCCCCGATGGTGAAGCCGGCGGTCTCCAGGTCGCCGATGACAGTGTCGGGAGCGAGAAATCGGAAGGTGAGGTCCACGGCGGCGTCGAACAGCGTCGTGAGGTGGTTGGCGGTCCCGCTTGGGAACCCGGGTGCGTCGGTGTGGAACGCGATGAGCAGCCAGCCTCCGGGCCGCAGCGTTCGGGCGAACTCGCGGCAGGCCGCGCTCCTGTCCGTATCGGTGAGGTGGATGATCGAGTACATGGCGACCAGACCGCCGAAGGCGTCGTCACCGGCGGGCAGGTCGAGCAGCGATCCGACGGTGAAAATGATGTCCGGCGCTGCTGTGCGAGCAACGTCGATCATGTGCGGTGACACGTCGATGCCGATGACGTCAGGGTGCCGGGCGGCCAGATAGCGCGTGATGTGGCCCGGTCCGCAGCCCAGATCTGCGATCGGGTCCGCACCGGCCAGGTCGAGGAAGGCGCGCAGCAGGCCACGGTCCAGTGCCTTGTGGCCGAGTTCGTCGCCGAGTCGCGCGGCGTACTGGGGCGCGACCGCGTCGTAGCTGGCCCGCACACTGCCGGAGAAGTCCCGGTCCGAAGGGGGTGGGTCCGGTTGTGCGGTCGGGTGGCCCTGGTCGCCGTGGTTCATGGCGGTCATCGGCCGTGGATGGCCGGGCGACGGTGGCTGCCTCGCCCACACTCGGCGCTGAACCCGACGCGGGTCTGGTCGGTGTCCTGCCCGCAGATGGTGGTCATCTCGCCGTGGCGGGGACCCTTGCACGTCTCAGGCATGCAGCGTCTCGCGGGGTGGCACGCCGTAGCTGGCGTGGTAGCGGGCGGTGAACCTGCTGTGACTGGCGAACCCCCATCGACTGGCGATCGCCGACACCGTCTCCTGCCGGGGGTCGGCGCGCAGCAGGTCGTGGTGCGCCCGAGCGAGCCGGATCCGACGCAGGTACGCCATCGGGGTGGTGCCGCGATGACGACGGAAGGCCAGTTGCACCGCCCGCAGGGAGACGCCGGCGGCAGCGGCGACGTCGGCCGCGCTGATGTCGCGGTCGGCGTACTCCTCCATGAAGGTGATCGCTCGCCGCAACGTGGCGGTGCTGGCGTCGTGTCGGTCGGCGGCTGTCGGTTCGGTGAACGCGGTGTTCGGAAAGACCGCGAGCGCCGCCGCGGCGAGCATCCGCGCGGCGTTGCCGATCACCAGCGGTTGCGCGCTGGCGGTCGGGCTGTTCAACACGACATCGCTGACGAAGCTTGTGGTGTTGCGCCACTGCCGGGCGAGCGCCGCGTCGGCGGGACCCAGGTCGGTGAATCGGATCCGACCGGGCCGCCGGGCCGGCGCGGCGGTGGCGACCTGCTCCAGAACCGACAGATCCAGTACGCAGAGTTCCACCTCGCCGGGATGCCAGCGTACGGTGCACGGCTCCTCCGGTTTGGTGACGAGGAAGACCTCACCGGGGCCGAAGCGGTTGGCCGATCCGGCACAGACGCGATCGACGCGGGCGGTGCGGGTGCGGCCGACGACCAGCCCGTCGAGGGTGGTGGCGCCGATGTCGAGTTGCCCGGTCTGGCGGGTGGTCGCGAGGGCGAAGGGACCGGCGTCGACGCGGTGATGAGTGAGCCGGAACCTGTTCCTGCTGTGCAGGCGCAGTCTCGGGTCGTACGTGGCGGACAGGAACTCGTGAATGGCCACCGGGTCACGGCTGTCGAACTGTCGGGTCTGTAGGGGTGTTGACGTCATCCGCTGTCTCCGTCCGGTGGAGGTACCGCCGGGTGGTGAACTGGTGCCGACGGCCAGATCGGGACGTGCCAGGGGTGCTCGGCGGTGACCCGGTGTGTGACTGGCCAGCGGTGCAGTGAGGTGGAACGTCGCGAGCGGGACGGCAGCGACCGGTGGAGGTGGCGTCGTGTCGGGCTCGGTGGGGAGCGGGATATCTGTCGATGGGAATGTCACCATACGACAACCGCCCTCGGTCGTCCGACGAATCGCCGAGGTTGTCGGCAGGCCGACTTCGCTTTCCGACTAACCCGTCGGCGGATTTTGCGTCTGCTGTCCTAGCCATCGTCGTGGGCGACAGCGAAATCTTGTTCATGATTCTCCGGAGGCGTCGCCGGGCGATCGGGCCGCCGCCGGGTGACCGGCCTACGAAAGGGGTGAGCTTTGGACAGTACCGATCCTGACCGCGTCGTTCGACTGGCCGTGGCGGAGGCGTTGGCGCGGGTGGCCGACGGGGACAGCCTGGGGCTGGGCGAGAGCGACGCGGTGCAGCGACTCGGGGCCGATCTGCGCGAGGTGCTGCGCCGTGCGCTCGACAACCGGGTGCCGCTGACCACACCGGACTTCGTCGACCTCTGCCGTGATCTTGGTCTGAGCCGTGAGGCGTTCGACCTGCTGGGGCACTACCTGATGACCGCGTTGCTGACCCACCACGTGGGGCCGGACGCCCTGATCCGCGTCGGGGTGCTGCTCGGCACCGTCGGGCGTTACCTGCCGGGTGCCCGCCCGGTCGCGCACCGCAACGAAGGCCCGGCGCCGCGCCGACGCGACGTGCGCGCGGACAACAGCGTCGTCGGCCGGTACCGCCGCGCGAAGCTGCCCGAGCACCTTCCCAACCCGCCGAGCTGGACCTGCACCGGATGTGGGCGTGAGTGGCCCTGCGCCACGAAGCAGAGCCAACTGCTGGCCGAGTTCGGCGGCGCGCGCACCGCCCTCGCGGTCTACCTGGGCTCCTGCCTTGTCGCCGCCGCCCAGGATCTGCCCACCGTGCCGCTGCCCCGGGTCCGGCTCCGGTTTCTCGGTTGGCTGCCCCGCGCCCGGATCTGAGCAGGCCGCCCGGCCGCCCGGAGACTTTTGTCCGGCACCGGGTCCGCCGTGGGCACTAGGCTAGACGAACATCGATTCGACGAAATGTGATGCGTGTGTCGCTCTCCGAGAGGACATCGATGAGGTTCACGCCGTTGTCCGTCGGCACCCGCGCACGGGTCGCCGCGCTCCTGGCCGGCCTGCTGGTGGCGGCACTACCCGTGACCCCGGTGGTCGCGTCTCCCCGGGTAGCCGCCCCGACGGCGGCCGAGGCGGGAGCCCAGCCCCGCCCCCGTCCGCCGCACGTGGTGGGCGACCAGACCGTTCCCGCCTACTCCTACGCCGACGCGATCCGGGAGAGCGTCTGGGTCCAGACCCGCGCCGACAGTGACGGCGACGGGGTGCCCGACCGGGTGGCGGTGGACCTCGTCCGGCCCCGGGAGGCCGCCGCCGCCGGGGTGCGGGTGCCGGTCATCATGGACGCCTCGCCCTACTACCTCTGCTGTGGTCGCGGCAACGAGGGCGAGACCAAGACGTACGACGCGGCCGGCGTGATCGCCAAGGTCCCGCTCTTCTACGACAACTACTTCGTCCCACGCGGGTACGCTTTCGCCGCCGTGGACCTGGCCGGCACCGCCCGGTCGACCGGCTGCGAGGACGTCGGCGGCCCGGCCGAGGTGGGCAGCGCCACGGCGGTGATCGACTGGCTCAACGGGCGGGCTCGCGCGTACGACGCCGCAGGGCGGCCGGTCAGCGCCACCTGGAGCACCGGGCAGGTCGGCATGATCGGCAAATCGTGGGACGGTTCGGTCGCCAACGGCGTCGCCGCCACCGGCGTGCCGGGGCTGGCCACCATCGTGCCGATCTCGGCGATCTCCAGCTGGTACGACTACATGCGCTACCAGGGGTCACTTGTCGCCACCGACTACCCCGGCTACCTGCACTCGGCCGTCAACGGCCGCCCCGACGAGGCCTGCGCGCAGATGCTGGCGCGGCTGCGCGCGGACAGCGCCGAGGAGACCGGTGACTACAACGGGTTCTGGGCGCGGCGCGACTACCGGCCCTCGGCCGGCCGGGTCCGGGCCAGCGTCTTCGTGGCGCACGGCCTCAACGACCTGAACGTCACGACCAACCAGTTCGCCCACTGGTGGCAGGAGTTGGCCGAGCAGGGTGTGCCCCGCAAACTCTGGCTCCACCAGACCGGCCACCAGGACCCGTTCGACGTTCGACGCGCCGAGTGGGTGGCCGCCCTGCACCGCTGGTTCGACTACTGGTTGCAGGGGCTGCGCAACGGGGTGATGGACGAGCCGCGGGTCGACCTGGAGACCGCGCCGGGCCGGTGGACGACGCAGCGCGACTGGCCCGCCCCCGGAACCCGGGACGTGCGGGTGGCCCTCGGCGTCGGCGACGGCGTGACCGGCACCCTCGGCGGGCGTGGCGCGCGGCCGGGTCAGGAGCGGGCGTACGTCGACGAGTCGCTGTTCGAGGACGAGTTGGTCGCCGCGCCGAGCACCGCGACCGCCGGGCGGTTGGTCTTCCTGTCCGGCGTGCTGACCACCGCGCTGCGGATCTCCGGCAGCCCGTCGGTGCGGCTGCGGGTCCGGGTGGACCGGCCGACCACCCAGCTGACCGCCCGGCTTGTCGACTATGGCACCGCCGAGCGGATGATGCTCGCCGGTGCGGGGGGTCTGCGGACGCTGGACACCGAGTCCTGCTGGGGTGCCTCCACAGATATCGACGACGCCTGTTACCGGGACACCGAGGAGGTCACCGAGGTCTCCGACCACGCTGTGTTGGCCCGGGGGTGGCTCGATGCCGCGCACCACCGTTCGCTGCGGTTCACCACGCCGCTGCGGCCGGACCGCTGGTACACGGTGACCATCCCGCTCAACGCGTACGACGCGGTGGTGCCCGCCGGGCACGTGCTCGGCCTGGTGTTCGGCCAGAGTGACCCGCAGTTCACCGAAACCACCGACCGCGACGCCACCGTTCGTGTCGACCTCGGCCGCAGCGCGCTGACTCTTCCGGTCACCGGTCGCGCCAAGCTGCCCGCCATCGATGTCGCACCGCCGGTGGTCACTGCGCCGGTCGACCCGTCGGCCGCCCGGGCGCCCCACGACACCCGGCAGGTGCCCTGACCGGCCCGGCGGGATCGGGCACGAACTGCGGTCGAGCGGTGACCCGCTGCTATCGTCAACAGGTCTTTTGGCAGGTCAGGCCTGGGTGTTCATCGTGGACCCGCTCTCCGTACGACGGATGTTCACGACGTTCTTCAAGGCTCCTTGATCGAAAGAGCATTCGCTTGATCGAGGAGAGGCCCGCAGGTGCGAGACAAGCAACCCGAAGAGACCGAGCACACGCAGTTGTCCCGGCGCAAGCTGGTCAAGTACGCGGGCGTCGGCGCGACGCTGGCGGCGGCCAGCCCGCTGGTCGGTGCCAGCGCGGCGTGGGCAGACGAGGACCGTCGGCCGGGCGCCGACCGGGGCAACTCCAGGAACCGGGTGTGGCGCGCCGGTGACCACCACGTCCACTCCGAGTACAGCGGCGAGTTCGACACCACCAAGAGCCCGATCGTCTTTCACAAGGGCGCCGACGCGGTCTACCCGATCGTCACCAACGCCATCATGGCGAAGAACTTCGGCCTGACCTGGGCCATGTGCACCGACCACGGTGGACCGACGCACTCCAAGGTGAACATCGAGCAGGCCTACCCCGACCTGCTGCGGTCGCGCAAGCTGGTCCCCGAGGTGCTGCAGTTCTGGGGGATGGAGTTCGACGCGCCCTCGCTGGACCACCACACGCTGATGATCCCGCGCCACGACGACGAGGCGAAGCAGCTCTTCGAGTTGGAGAGCCGGTTCGCCAAGTACGACGCGTTCCCCACCGACCCGGCCCGCGACACCGAGGCCAAGATGGTGGAGTTCCTCAAGGTCGCCCGGGGCATGCCGCACAAGCCGCTGGTGATCGCCCACCACGCGTCCCGCTCGGCGCCCGGGCTCGGCGTGTACGGCCAGGACACCCCGCGTGAGTTCCGCAATGGCAACAACGCCGCACCGGACGTCTACATCGGCTTCGAGGGCGCACCCGGCCACCAGGCCGGCCCGCTCAACGGTGGCAAGCGAGGTGGGTACGGCAACCACCCCACCTACGGCGGCTTCGACCAGATGACCGCTCGGGTCGGCGGACTGTGGGACTCGCTGCTCGGTGAGGGGCGGCGCTGGTGGATCACCGCGACGTCCGACTCGCACGTGCACTGGACCCGCGGCGGCTCCGACTTCTGGCCGGGCGAGTACAGCAAGACGTACGTGCACGCCCGTCAGGACTACGGCGACATCATGGACGGTCTGCGCAACGGCCGGATCTGGGTCACCACCGGCGACCTGATCCGCACCCTCGACGTCACCGCCACGTCCCAGGGCCGGACCGCCGAGGTGGGCGAGACCATCACGGTCAGCCGTCGTAGCCGCACCGATGTCGAGATCGAGGTCAGGTTCCGTCCGTTGGGCGGCGTGAACGCGAACGGGGACCGTCCCGAGGTCCGTCGGGTCGACCTGATCGTCGGCCAGATCACCGGCCCGAGCGCCAACCTGGACGCCGACACCAACCCCACCACCAAGGTGGTGGCCCGTTTCGGCCCGCGGGACTGGCGGCGTCAGGGCGAGGAGTACGTCATCCGGCACACGCTGCGCAACGTCGAGGCCGACACCTACGCGCGGGTGCGGGGCACCAGCACCGACGAGGCCGAGCCGCTCGCCGACGGGCTGGAGAGCCCGTGGGACGACCTGTGGTTCTACTCGAACCCGGTGTTCGTGCACGTGCGCTGATCCCACGCTCCGGGCACCGCGGGTCCGGCCGGCTGCGCTCGACGTACCACGTCGGGGGAGCCGGCCGGACCCGCGTCGCGTTCCCTCCCGGCGGCGGTCCGCCGGGTCAGTCGGCGCCGCGGCGACGGCCTCGGGGCGTGGCGGCCCGGCCGCCGCCTCCGGCCTTGGTCGCGGTCTGGGTCGGCTCGGGTTGCACCTGCGACACCACCTCGCAGAGGTCACGCAGCGGGTCCATCGCCTGGGCCGAGCAGGCGACCCGCTGCAGCAGTGCGCGCAGCGTCTCCGACTCGGTCGGCGTGAGTGCCCCCAGCAGGTGTGACTCGACGTGCCGCAGCGCCACGCGCCGTTGCTCCCAGGCGGCGCGGCCGACGTCGGTGACGTCGACCAGCCGGTTGCGCCGGTCGGCCGGGTCCGCCCGACGGGCGACGAACCCGGGCCGTTCCAGGTCGTCGATCAGGTACGTGAGGACGGTGCGGTCGAGGCCGAGCTCCTCCGCGATCGCACCCTGGTTTCGCGCCGGACCGGTGCTCGCCGCGGTGAGCACCTGGTAGCCGCGGGGGCCGCCGGGGAAGTCGCTGAGCGCGTGCTCGGCCGCCCGGACGTAGCCACGGAAGACGATCCCGAGCATCCAGCCCAGGTCGTCGTCGAGCGGATCGGGCCGGTCCGGCCGGTGGGGGGCACCCGTCATCCCCCGACAATAGCGCAGTGACGAAGACCTTGTTGGCGGAAGATGTTCTGTCTGACATAAGGTTATGGTCACGACGCATCGTTCGAGGCGTCGGGTGAATCGGGAGGCGCACAGATGAGCGACTACGGCCACGACCTGGTCTTCGGATCGTTCGTCACCCCCAGCGGTGACAACCCGGCCCGCACGGTCGACCTCGCCGTCCTGACCGAGCAGGTCGGGCTGGACCTGGTCACCTTCCAGGACCACCCGTACCAGCCCGCGTTCCTCGACACCTGGACCCTGCTGAGCTTCGTCGCGGCCCGGACCAGTCGCGTGCACGTGGCGGCGAACGTGACAAACCTGCCCCTGCGCCCACCGGCGGTGCTCGCCCGCAGCGTGGCCAGCCTGGACCTGCTCAGCGGCGGCCGGGTCGGTCTCGGCCTCGGCGCGGGAGCGTTCTGGGACGCCATCGAGGCGATGGGCGGCCGACGCCTGACCCCCGGCCAGGGCGTACGCGCGTTGGAGGAGGCCGTCGAGATCATCCGCCAGGTCTGGGACGCCGAGACGCGTGGCGGCGTCCGTGTCGACGGCGAGTTCTACCGGGTGCGAGGCGCCAAGCGTGGGCCGGCGCCGGCACACGCGGTGCCGATCTGGTTGGGCGCGTACAAGCCCCGGATGCTCCAGCTCACCGGTCGCCGCGCCGACGGCTGGCTGCCGTCGCTGGGCTATCTCCAGCCGGGCGACCTGGCCAGGGGCAACGCGACGATCGACGACGCCGCGCGGGAGGCCGGCCGGTCACCGCAGGACGTGCGCCGGCTGCTCAACATCTCGGGGCAGTTCTCGGCCGTCGGGCGCGGAACACTGAACGGGCCCGCCGAGCAGTGGGCGCGGGAACTGACCGAGCTGGCGCTGGGGGAGGGTGTCAGCACCTTCATCCTCGGCAGCGACGATCCCGACGACCTGCGCCGGTTCGCCGGCGAGGTGGCTCCGGCGGTTCGTGAACTGGTCGCGGCCGAGCGCGATCGCGGTGCGGCGCCGGAGTCGGGAGGTGCGCCGGAGTCGTCGCGCGCATCTGAGTCGTCGCGTGCGTCGGAGTCGGGGCGTGCGCCGGAACGTGCGCCGGAGTCGGCGGTGCGACCGAGTCGGGCGACCGTGGCCGGGGGAGCGTTCGCCGTGGTGCCGACCCCTGATGACGGCGTGCGGCGCAGCGACCAGCAGGCCTGGGACGAGTCGACCCGGCCGACCGGGCCGACGCCCGACCCGGAGCGCACGTACACCCCGCACGAGCAGGCCACCGGCGCGCACCTGGTGCAGGTCCACGACGGCCTGCGTGCCGAGCTGGCCCAGATCCACGACCTGATCGAACAGGTGGCCACCGGTGAGATCGACGCCGGTGCGGCCCGGTCCCACATCAACACGATGACCATGCGGCAGAACCGGTGGACGCTCGGCGTCTACTGCGAGTCGTACTGTCGCATCGTCACCACCCACCACACCATCGAGGACCAGTCGCTCTTCCCCCGGCTGCGGGCGCGTGACCCCCGACTCAGCCCGGTCGTCGACCGGCTGGAGCAGGAGCATCACGTCATCCACGACGTGCTGGAGGGCGTGGACCAGGCCCTGGTCGCGTACGTCGGGTCTCCGGACGGTCTCGCCGAGCTGCGGGCGGCGGTGGATCTGCTGACCGACGCCCTGCTGTCGCACCTGAGCTACGAGGAGCGTGAGCTGGTCGAGCCGTTGGCACGGTTGGGCATCGCCTGATCGTTTCGGCCCCCGCGCCGTGGCAGGGGTTGCCGCACCTAATCTGAGAGACTACTTTCGAAACATGTCTCTCAAGAATCCGTACGGGGATTTCGAGATCACCGAACCGCAGGCGTTGCGGGCACTGGCCCATCCGGTGCGGCTGGCGATCCTCGAACACCTTCAGCGACACGGCCCCGCCACGGCGACCGGGCTCTCACCGCACGTCGGCGCCACGCCGTCGGTGGTCAGCTGGCACCTACGGCACCTCGCGACGTTCGGTCTGGTCACCGACTGGGATGGCGCCACCAGCAAGCGGGAACGCTGGTGGCAGGCGACTGCCCGGGGCTTCCGTTTCACCCCTACCGACAGCGTCGAAGGGCAGTCCGCCAGCCACCAGCTGCGCGGCGAGATGTTCGCCCGGAACGCCGACGCGCCCCAGCAGTGGCTGCTGCACGAGGAGCCCCGGTTGGACCCCGAGTGGCGCGCTCTGGCCGGCATTGCCGACACCCGATTCGTGGCCACCGCCGACGAGCTGCGGCAGCTCGAGGAGTCGATCGAAGAGCTGATCGCCCCGTACGTGCGGCGCAAGGAGGAGGCGTCTCCGGACGGCGCGCGGATCGTCCGGATGCTGCGCTACCTCCTGCCCGAGGCCGGCGACGACGCCTCGGCCGCGTCCGGCGACGCCCCGGCCGCGTCGTGAACACCGCCGGCACCGACACCGCGAGTGCACCCGGCGCTGAGGCCGTGCGCGCCACCGGCGCCGAGGCCGTGCGCGCCACCGGCGCCGAGGCCGTGCGCGCCACCGGCGCCGAGGCCGTGCGCGCCACCGGCGCCGTGCCCCCGCCGGCTCTGCTTCGCGACCGGCGGTTCCGCACCTTCTGGTTCGGGCAGACGATTTCCGACTTCGGTGATCGGATCAGCGAACTGGCCCTGCCACTGATCGCCGTCACCCTGCTCGCCGCGACCCCCGTGCAGGTCAGCGTCCTCACCGCGTTGATCTGGCTGCCCAACCTGCTGGGCCTGTTCCTGGGCGCGTGGGTGGACCAGCGCACCCACAAGCGGCGTCTCCTGATCATCGCGGACCTGCTTCGGGGCGCGGTGCTGCTCAGCCTGCCGCTGGCCTATCTGTTCGGCGCGGTCACCCTCAGCCAGCTCTACCTGGTGGCACTGCTCACCGGCTTCGGTGCGGTGCTGTTCGCGATGGCACGTCAGGCGTTCTTCGTGGCCCTGGTGCCGCGATCGGCGTACGTCGACGCGAACAGCAAGCTGAGCATGAGCCGGTCGCTGTCGTTCATCGCCGGTCCGGCCGTCGGCGGTGGACTGGTCCAGGCGCTGAGCGCCCCGGCCGCGATCGTCGTCGACGCGGTGTCCTTCCTCGGCTCCGCGCTGCTGCTCAGCCGCATCCCGGTGACCGAGGTGCCTCCGCCGCCACGTCGGACGTCCACCCTCGGCCTGGTCCGCGAAGGGCTCGTGCTGGTGCTGCGGCATCCGGTGCTGCGTGCCGCACTCGGCTGCACCAGCACCGTCAACTTCTTCACCTTCATCTCCGGCGCGTTGCTGGTGCTCTACGCCAGCCGCGAACTCGACCTGTCGGCCGGCGCGATCGGCGTCGCCCTCGGATTCGGGGCAGTCGGGGGGCTCGCGGGCGCGGCACTCGCACCACGGATCTCACGCGCCATCGGCCTGGGCCGTACCGCCATGATCGGCGCGGTGCTCTTTCCCGCGCCGCTGGCATTGACCGCGCTGGTGTCCGGCCCCACCTGGACGAAGGTGGCCGCGCTGGCGGCCATCGAGCTGGTCTCCAGCGTCGGGGTGATGCTGATGGACGTCAACCTGAACGCCCTGCTCACCGCGGTGACACCCGACGACGCGCGAGGACGCCGTGCCGGCGCGTACAGCGCGGTCAACTACGGTATCCGCCCGCTCGGCGCGCTGGTCGGTGGCGCGTTGGGCACCACCATCGGGCTGCGACCCACCCTGGTCATCGCCGGCCTGGGTGGCGTGCTCGCCGTGCTGTGGTTGCTCGCGTCACCGATTCGCCACATCAGGACCCTGGACGACCAGACGGCATGATCGACCTGGGCTGGCTCGCCCGGCCGTTGCCCGGACGCTGGGCCGCCGTTGCTCGGACCCGCGGCTGCCCGGACCTTGGGCCGCTGTTGCCCGGGGCGCTGGTCACCGCATCGACCCGGTTGGGGATCGGCCCGCCAGCGCGATCGGAGGCGGTGCCGGAGAAGGCACCACCCGGACGAGCGATGCCTGTGAGTCATCATTATGACTCACAGGCATCGCGCTGATATCGGTGCTGGACCCGCGGGCTGCGGTCGGTGTCCCGGATAGCCGTGGTCGCTGTGCGCCGCGGGCCGTGGTCGGTCGGTGTGCGGCGTGGGCTGCCGTCGTGGCACGTGAGCTGCGTCGACGACCGCTCGTCGGCGACGAGGCTTGGCAGTGCGGCCACCAGCGACCGTTTCCGGTGGAGGCCGGGCCGGTGTCGCGCCGGTCAGCTGGTCTCCGCCAGCAGCAGGCCGGCCAGCTCGGTGGGCTGGGAGATCATCGGCCAGTGACCGGTGGCCATCGTGACAAGTCGCCAGTGGTCGCTGGTCAGCAGCTTGGCCACGGTGTCGTTGGGCTCGGGCCCGTCGAGCAGGCACTTGATGTACGTCGCCGGGAGGTCGCCCAACGGCCGGGTCAGCACGGCCGGCTCGCTCAGCGTGGCACCCGGGTGCGGCGTGGAGCCGTCGATCAGACGGGCCACCTGCTCGTCGGTGAGCCCCTGACCGTCGAAGTCGGCCGCACCGAGCGGCGGCCAGTAGCCGCCATTGGCAGTGATCACCGACTCCAGTGCCGCCGGCCCCTGCCACCACTCGGACATGAACGACGCGCCGTCGACCGGCACCTCCGAGTCGACGAAGACCACCCTGGTCAGCCGGTCACCGATCCGCTCGGCGGCCTGACCCACCGGGATGCCCGAGTAGCTGTGCCCGACCAGCACCACGTCGCGCAGGTCGCGGCGCTCGACCTCGGCGACGATGTCCTGCACGTGGGTCTGCTGGCCGGCGGCCACACCCTGCTTGTCGGCGAGGCCGGAGAGAGTCAGCGGGTAGGTGTCGTGCCCGGCCGCACGCAGTGACGGGACCACCTCGTCCCAGGCCCACGAACCCAGCCACGCCCCTGCCACCAACACGAAATCAGCCATGGCCGGCACCCTAGCGCCGCCCTGTGACAGCCCGGCGGTTAGCCACTGCGACACCTGGTCTCGGACGGGCACCGCCAGTGCTCAGCCGGTCGGCGGTGCCGGGGGACCGACCAGGGCGGCGAGCCGTTTCGGGGCCTGCACGCAGTAGCTCTCGGTGAGCAGCTCGCCCACCTCGTCCCAGTCGGTGTCCCGGTCCAGGAGCACGCCCAGCACGTTCGGGCCCCAGTCCGGCTTGTAGAAGGGATGTCCGCTGGCGAGGAGCCCGGCGATCTCGTCGAGTGGCGACCGGAAGACCAGCCGGCAGGTGGGACGGGCGGGCGCGGCGGCCCGGCCGTGCGTCACCTGGCGGTCGGGGTCGACGGTGTGCACGTGGGCGAAGGTCCGCTTGCGGATCCGCCAGCGGATGCCCACCCACGCGGGCTCCTCGTAGGTCTCCGGCAGCCCGAGGCAGATCGGCCGCAGCCGGTCGAGGATCTCGGGCGGGACGTCTCCGGGTTCGGTCACGGGCAGCGACGGTAGTCGGGTGGTGTGACAAGTTCCGCTCGTCGACGGCCTCCCCGCCCGGTGGTGCGCGCCCCGTCGATCCGCGAGGATGGGCGTGGTGATCCTGGGCCGTCGTCCAGGCCCACCCCACCCCCGTGCCCGTTGAGGAGTGCCGTGCCGTCCATCCTGCTCTCCCGCCGCGACCTCGACTTCCTGTTGCACGACTGGCTGAAGGTGGGTCAACTCGTCGAGCGACCCCGCTACGCCGAGCACTCCCGGGAGACCTTCGACGACGCCCTGGACCTCGCCGAGCGGGTGGCCACCGAGCAGTTCGCCCCGCACAACCGGGCCGCCGACCTCGCCGAGCCCACCTTCGACGGGCAGCGGGTGCGGCTCATCCCGCAGGTCCGCGCGGCGCTGGACAGCTTCGCCGAAACGGGCCTGCTCAGCGCCGGCCTGGACGCCTCGGTCGGCGGCCTGCAACTGCCGCACGCCGTCGCGGCGGCCTGCTTCGCCTGGTTCCAGGCCGCGAACGTGGCCACCTCGGCGTACCCGTTCCTCACGCTGGGCAACGCCAACCTGTTGCTGGCGCACGGCAGCGCCGAGCAGGTGGACACCTACGTCCGGCCCATGCTGGAGGGCCGGTTCTTCGGCACCATGTGCCTGTCCGAGCCGCACGCCGGCAGCTCACTGGCCGACATCACCACCCGCGCCGAGGCGCAGGCGGACGGTACGTACCGGCTCTTCGGCACCAAGATGTGGATCTCCGGCGGCGACCACGAGCTGGCCGAGAACATCGTCCACCTGGTACTGGCGCGGATCCCCGGCGGGCCGCCCGGGGTGAAGGGCATCTCGCTGTTCATCGTGCCCAAGGTGCTGGTCGGTGCGGACGGTTCACTCGGCGACCGCAACGACGTGGTGCTGGCCGGGCTCAACCACAAGATGGGTTTCCGGGGCACCACCAACACCCTGCTCAGCTTCGGCGACGGCGCGCACACCCCGGGCGGCCGCGCCGGTGCGGTCGGCCACCTGGTCGGCCCGCCGCACCAGGGCCTGGCGCAGATGTTCCACATGATGAACGAGGCCCGGATCGGGGTCGGGGCCGGCGCCACCGCGCTGGGTTACACCGGCTACCTCAAGAGCCTGGCGTACGCCAAGGAGAGGCCGCAGGGCCGGCCGGTCGGCGCGAAGGACCCGGCCGCGGCGCAGGTGCCGATCATCGACCACCCCGACGTACGTCGGATGCTGCTGGCCCAGAAGAGCTACGTGGAGGGGGCACTGGCGCTGGTGCTCTACTGCGCCCGGTTGCTCGACGAGCAGCAGACCGCCGACGCCGACGCCGACCGCGAGCGCGCGCATCTCCTGCTGGACGTGCTCACGCCGATCACCAAGAGTTGGCCGTCGCAGTGGTGCCTGGCCGCCAACGACCTGGCGATCCAGGTGCTCGGGGGTGCCGGCTACACCCGCGATCACGACGTGGAGCAGCACTACCGGGACAACCGGCTCAACCCGATCCACGAGGGCACCCACGGCATCCAGGCGTTGGATCTGCTGGGCCGCAAGATGACCATGCGGGGCGGTGCCGGTCTCACCGTGTTGACCGCGACGGTCGGCGACACCGTCGAGCGGGGCCGAAAGGCCGGCGGTGAGGCGGCCGATCTGGCGGACCGGCTGGCGGGTGCGGTGGACCGCATCACCGAGGTCACCGGTCGACTCTGGGCCGACGGCGATCCGGTGCTGGCACTGGCCAACGCCAGCACGTACCTGGAGGCGGTCGGGCACGTGGTGATCGCGTGGATGTGGCTGGAGCAGGTGTTGACGCTGCCGCCGGAAGAGGAGGGCGACGCGTTCCACGCGGGCAAGCGGCAGGCCGCACGCTACTTCTTCAGGGTCGAGTTGCCCCGTACCGGCCCGCAGTTCGACCTGCTGGACAGCCGGGACCGGACGACCCTCGACATGCGCCCGGACTGGTTCTGACCGGGCTGGCCGTCATCGTCGGCCCTGGTGCCGCATCGCCTGCCGCCCCTTGACCACGCCGAGGATGATCACGATCACCAGCGCGATCAGACCGATGATGATCAGCCAGCGGACGGCCTCGAGGATCAGCCCGAGCAGGATCAGCACGCCGGCGACCACGCCGACGACCCAGAGCAGTGCACGCATGTCCACCTCCGGTAACCGGCCGCGCCTGGTGCGGCGGGCACGAAGGTCACCTTCCCGATCCGGCCGCCACCATGCCCGCCCGAGGTGAGAAGCGCCTCTGATCGACTCGGGTTCCTTGATAGCGCGGTATCCGGGACGCGGGGTCGGCCCGATTTACAGGAAACCGAGTCGACCAAGGCCCGGCGGGCTCAGCCCCTGGTACGCGCCACGTAGACCGTGTTGGCGGACTCACCGCCGGTGAGCGGGTTGGCGAACGGCACGACGTGTGCCCGTACGTCCACGAAGACCTCGGCGAGCGCCGCGGTGAACTCGGTGTCCGGCGGGTCGTCCGACCAGAGCGCGAACACCCCCTCGGGACGCAGCAGGGCGGCCAGCCGGCGCAACCCGGCCGGCGGGTAGAACGCCGCGTGGCTGGGGTGCAGGACGTTGCGCGGGGAGTGGTCGACGTCGAGCAGCACGGCGTCGAACCGCCGGCCGGGCACCTCGGCGTCGAAGCCGGTCGTACCGGCCACCGCCGCGAAGAAGTCGGCCTGCACGAACCGGGTCCGTGGGTCCTCGGCGAGCCCCGCCGCGAACGGCAGCAGGCCCCGGCGGTGCCAGTCGATCACGTCCTCGATCGCCTCCACCACCAGCAGCGAGCGCACCCGGGGGTCGCCCAGCGCCGCGCAGGCGGTGTAGCCCAGCCCGAGACCGCCGACCACCACGTCGAGCGAGTCACCGGTCACCTCGGCGAGGCCGAGCCGCGCCAACTCGATCTCCGCGACCGGGAACAGGCTGGACATCAGGTACTCGTCGTCGAGCTTGACCTCGTACACCTCGACCTGGAGGGCCGGGTCCCGGCGTCGGCGCAGGCTGATCGCGCCGATCGGGGTCTCCCGCCAGGCCAGCTCTTCGAAACGCGCGCCCACGGGTGCCCTCTCGCCGCCGGATTCGTCCCCGGATGGTACCGGTTGCCCCGGGCCGGCCACGCAGGGTCCACGCGACATCGACGCAACGCATATTCTGTGCCCGGCCGATCCACCGGAGGGACTCTCATGCCGTCGCGGCAGGACCAGCTGCACTCCTACCAGTTCAGCGTGCAGCGGGCGGTCGCCGCCCTGGTCATGCGGGAGACCGACCCGGCGCAGTCACCGTTTCGGCGGCTGGCCGGCGCCGGCCTGGCCAGCGTCCTGGTCGCGGCGATCGCGCTCGGCGGTTTCGCGCTCTACGGCCTGTTCGCCGGCGGCGGCAACGGCTGGCGCGACCCGGGTGCGGTGATCGTGGAGAAGGAGTCCGGTGCCCGGTTCGTCTATCGCGAGCAGCGGCTGCACCCGGTGCTCAACTACGCCTCGGCGCTGCTGATCGTCGGCGCGGACCAGTCGAAGACCGTGCTGGTCTCCCGACGCACGATCGACGGTGTGCCGCGCGGGCTGCCGCTGGGCATCGCCGACGCGCCCGATTCGCTGCCCGCCCCCGGCCGGCTGGCCACGGCGGCGTGGACCGTCTGCTCGACGGCCCCGGCCGGCGAGGCACCCCGCTCCGCGCTGCTGATCGGCACCGAGCCCGACGGCGGCCGACTGCTGGGCGACGAGGCGTTGCTGCTGCGGCACCCCGACGGCGGGCTGCACCTGGTCTGGCACCAGCGGCGCTACCTCGTGCGCGATCCCAGCAGGGTGCTCGCGGCGCTCGCCACCACCCGCGCGCAGGCGGTGGCGGTGGCGCCCGCCCTGCTCAACTCACTGCCCACCGGCGCCGACCTCGCCCCGCTCGACCTTCCCGGCCTGGGGCAGCCCGCGACCCGGGTGGCGGGCGCCACGGTCGGCACTGTCTACCTGGTGAGCAACTCCGGTGGCGGCCGGCAGTACGCGGTGGCCGTCGACGCCGGCCTGGCCGGCATCACCGAGTTGCAGGCCGGGCTGTTGCTGGCTCGCACCGGGCAGGGCGAGCCGGTGCCGATGACGTTGGGCCGTTTCGCCGCCCTGCCCACGGTGCCCGACCTCGCCCCGAGCGGCGTCACCGCCCCACCGCCGACCCCGCCCCGGCTCGCGGCCGGCGACGACGGTGCCCTCTGCGCCCGCGTCGCCGACGACGGTGGGGTTGCCGAGGTGCGCTGGGGCGTACCGCTGCGGGACCTGGCGGCCACGCCACGCACCGCGCCCGGCGGCGACGCGGTGCTGGCCGACCACGTGGTGGTCGAGCCGGGTCGCGGCGCGGTGGTCGAGGCCGCCGCCGCGCCCGGCGCGTCCGGCGGCGCGGTGTCCGTGGTCACCGACCTGGGCCGACGGTACGTGTTGGCGGACCGGGAGGTGCTCCCGATGCTCGGCTACCGCAATGTGCGCCCGTTGCGGCTGCCGGCCGGGCTGGTCAGCCTGGTGCCCGCCGGGGCGACCCTGGACCCGGCCGCCGCACGGGCCGTCGCCGCCGGAGACTGAGGGTGACCCGGCCGATCGGGGCCGGCCGGTGTCAGTCCGCCGGGCGGCGCAGGATCGTCACCGCGAACGCCGCGTCGTCGCGCCACGGGCGCAGATCCCAGGTGGCGAAGCGCTGCTCCACGCGCAGCCCGGCGGCCACCGCATCGGCGTCGAACGCGGTCAGCGGGTAGCCGCGCTCGGTGCCGAAGCCCACGGTCAACACGCCGTCGGGTCGCAGGTGCGCCGCCACGCGGCGCAGCACGTCCGGTTCGGTGCCGACGGCGACGAAGGCGAGCACGTTGCCGGCCAACACCGCCGCGTCGAACGGCTCGGCCTCACCCAACGCCGGTAGATCCAGCTCGGCGAGGTCGGCGACCAGCCACGTCGGGCCGGGATAGTCGGCGCGGGCGGCATCCACCAGCGCGGGGTCGGCGTCCACCCCGACCACCGTGTGCCCCCGCTCGGCCAGCGCGGCACCGACGCGGCCGGTGCCGCTGCCGGCGTCGAGGATCCGTGAGCCGGGCGCGACCAGAGTGTCCACCAGGCGGGCCTCGCCGGCCAGGTCCGCGCCCTCGGCCGCGAGTTTCCGAAACCGGTCGATATACCACTGCGAGTGCTCGGGGCCGGTGTCGGTCGCCCAGCGGGTCGGGTTGGCCATGTGGCCACCGTAACCGGGCCGGTGGGGGTGCGGCGGGGGACCCGGGGGAGACGATCATCCCTTCTCCGCGCCGCTGGTCAGCCCCTCGGTGAGCAGCCGCTCGCTGGCGAAGAAGAGGATCACGATGGGCAGGGTGAGCACCACCGACCCGGCCATCAGCACCGTCTTGGGCACCTCCACCCCGTCGGCGAGCAGGGACAACCCCAGCGACACCGTCCACCTGTGGGGTTTGTCGACCAGGAACAGCAGGGCGAAGAGGAACTCGTTCCAGGCGATCATGAAGTCGTAGAGCGCGACCGCCATGATCGACGGCATGGCGAGGGGCAGGCTGACGCGGCGGATGATGCCGAGCCGACCGGCGCCGTCGATGGCGGCGGACTCCTCCAGACTGACCGGAATGGTCTCGAAGTAGTTCCTCAGCATGTAGACCGACACCGGCAGCGTCTGCGAGATGTAGACCAGCACCAGACCGAACAGCGAGCCGCGCAGCTCGGCGAGGCTGAACACCACGAACAGCGGAATCGCGATGACGATCGACGGAAACAGGTAGACCGCCAGGAACAGGAAGTCGACCTGCCGCCGGCCGAAGAACCGCAGCCGGGCCACCGCGTACGCGCCGGGGATCGCCACCACCAGAGTGAGCGCGGTCGCCGTGACCGCGACCAGTCCGCTGTTGCGGATGAAGATCAGGAACCCCTGGCCGCCGTCGTCGGTGGCCTTGAGGACCTCGGCGTACGTGGCCACCGTCAGCTCGCCGAAGCCGACGAGCAGCGCACCCGGGTCGAGCAGCAGCTGCTCGATGGGGCGCACCGAGAGCACCAGCATGTAGTAGAAGGGGAAGACGGTGACCACCAGGAACACGGCGATCACCAGGCGGCGCAGCCAACGCAGGCTCACCGTCTCGACCACGTCCCGGTCCATCAGCCCACCCTCCGTCCGAAGAAGCGCAGATAGATCACCACGAACACGATGAGCACCAGGGCCAGCACGACCGCCTGCGCGGAGGCCGCGCCGATGTCGGTGCGAGCGGTGAGGAACTCGTACACCCGCACGCTGACCACCTCGGTGCCGGCGGCACCACCGGTGAGCAGGTAGACGTCGTCGAACTTGTTGAACGTCATGATGAAGCGCAGCACGCCCAGCAGGGCGATCACCGGCAGCAGTTGCGGCAGCAGGATGTGCCGGAAGCGTTGGGTGGGTGTGGCGCCGTCGACCCGGGCGGCCTCCTCCAACTCACCGGGCACCGCCTGGAGCCGGGCCAGTAGGAACAGGAACGCGAACGGGAAGTACCGCCACGCCTCGAAGACGATCACCGTGGTCAGCGCGGTCGACTCCTGGGACAGGAACGGCACCGGGGCGTCCCAGCCGAGCAGGCGCTGGCCCCACGCGTTGACGATGCCGAGCTGCGGGTCGAGCATCACCTGCCACACGAACGTCACCGCGACCACCGGCGCCACGTACGGCAGCAGCATGGACGCCCGCACCAGCGTGCGGCCCCGGAACGGTCGGCGGACCACCAGGGCGGCCACCAGACCGAGCAGGATCGACCCGACCGTACCGCCGATGCTGTAGATCAGCGTGACCCACAGTGTCTCGGCGAAGCCGGGGGTGTGCAGCACCCGGTCGATGTTGTCCATCGTGAAGTCGCCGAACAGGCCAGTCTTGCGCAACGTGGCGAGCCGGACCCGCTGGAAGGCGAGCACCACGGTCCACACGATCGGGATGCCGATGACCGCGATGGTGACGAGCAGGGTCGGTGCGACGAGCGCGAGCCCGGCCCGGGACTCGCGGCGGCGCAGGGTCAGTGGGCGACGGCGGCCGGGCCGTCCCGGCCGGTCCCGGGTGGGGGAGCGGCCGGTCTCCGGCGCGGTGGTGGTCAATTGACGCCTGCCTTGATGGCCTCGACGTCCTTCTTGGCGCGGCCGGCGGCGGCCGCGGCGTCGGACTTGCCGGAGTAGACGTCACTCAACGCCTTGGGCACCGGTAGCTCACCGAGCATGGCACCGACCAGCTTGCCCTGCCCCTGGGTGAGCCCCCAGCGCTGGAAGGTGTCCGGGCTGCGGCGCAGGTCGGCGAGCACCTCGTCGCCGAACACGTCCGCGAGGGGCTTCTTCGCGTCCACACCGGCCTGGCTGGTGTTCCAGGCCGTCAGGTACGCCTCGGGCTCGGCCGGGGTGCCCTTGCGCACCGGGAAGCGGCCCTCGGGGGACATGCCGAACCAGCGCGGGTAGCCGTCGCCGAGCATGTACTCCACGAAGGACTTCGCCGGGTCGGCCGCCGCGCCGTCGAGCACGGCCCACGAGCTGATCTCGCCGTACTGCGCCGGTTCGGTGCCGTTCGGGCCCTTGATCGCGGTGACGAAACCGCTGTTCTTCGCGAGGAACGACGGGTCGGACTGGCACTGCGGGCAGGTCGGCTTGGCGTCGTTGCGCAGCCCGGCCAGCTCGTCGAGGATGAACGGCGACCAGATGACCATGGCCGCCTTGCCCGCGAAGTAGGTGGCCCGGGTGGTGTCCACGTCCTGTGCGCCCTTCACCGAGCTGGTGCGGATCAGGTCGCCGTAGAAGCGGAACGCCTCGACGCACTGGGGTGAGTCGAGGGTGACCTTTCCGGAGTCGTCGGTGAGCTGGCAGCCGTTGGCCAGTGCCAGGTGCTCGAAGGTCTGCTGGGTGAACACGTCGCTGGACGAGGTCGCCGCGGTGATCCCGGCGACGCCGCCGGTGTTGAGTCTCGCCGCGGCGTCGGTGATCCGCTCGTACGTGTCGGGGGCGGGCAGGCCGGCGGCGGCGAACAGGTCCTTGCGGTAGACGAGCAGCTGCCCCCACCCGTCGCTGGGCACGGAGAGTTGTTTGCCGTCGTCGGAGGTCAGCTCCAGCGCTCGGGGGGAGAACGTCTGCTTGCCCAGCTTGTCGACGACCTCCGCGTTCGCCGAGGCGTGCAGCAGCTCGTTGCCGGCGAGCGTACGGATGCCGGCCAGGGAGACCGAGCCGACCACGTCGGGCAGGTCGCCGGCGGCGGCGTTGGCGGCGATCAGGGAGGGGAACTGGTCCTCGTTGACGGTCACGAGGTCGACCTGGATCCCGGTCTTCGCGGTGAAGTCGGCGATGATCGCCTTGGTGGCGGTGACCCGGTCGGCGACGTCTTCCAGGCTCCAGACGGTGATCTTTTTGCTGTTGCTGTCCGGTTCGTCGTCGCCGCAGGCCAGCAGGGAGGACGCAGTCAGTGCCATGATCAGGGTGGTGGCGAGTATCCGCCTCGGAGGTGCTGACATCGGTGGCACTCCTCTCGAAGGGTACATGACGGATTCAACACGTTCGATAGATCAATAACAAGACATATTGCGATTTTTTGCTATCCTGGAGCTCCAGTGCTACCGGGATGTGACGCATGGGCAACTGGGTTGTCTCTCTCGCCGGGCCTCGACGGATCAGCCTCGAGCCCTGCCCGCCAGATCCGCTCGGCCCCGGCCAGGTCCGGGTCCGCACCTGCTACTCGGGCATCTCCGCCGGCACCGAGCTGACCCTCTACCGGGGCAGCAATCCCCGGCTCAGCAAGGACTGGGACGACGCCGCCCGGATGTTCGTCCCCCGACAGACCCCGGTGCCCTATCCGCTGATCGGCTTCGGCTACGAAGAGGTCGGCGAGATCGTCGAGGTGGCCCCGGAGGTCACCGACCGGCACCCCGGGCAGCTCGTCTGGGGCATCTGGGGGCACCGGGCCGAGGCGGTGCTCGGCGCCGAAGCGGTCCGTCCGCTCCCCGCCGGGCTGGATCCGCTCGCCGCGGTCTTCGCCCGACCCGGCGCCATCGCGCTGACCGCCGTGCTCGCCGGTGACCTGCACCTCGGCGACTGGGTCGGCGTCTTCGGGCAGGGCGTCATCGGGTTGCTCGCCACCCGACTCGCCGTGCTCTCCGGAGCGCGGGTGGTCGCCGTCGACCAGATGCCCGACCGGCTGGCGCACGCCGCCCGCTACGGCGCCCGATCCACCGTGGACGTCGGCGTCGAGTCCGCCGCCACCGTGCTGCGGCACCTCACCGCCGGCCGGGGCGCGGACGTCTGCCTGGAGCTGTCCGGCACGTACCCGGCGCTGCACGAGGCGATCCGGTCCACCGCACACGCCGGCCGGGTCGTGGCCGCCGGCTTCTACCAGGGCCAGGCCGACGCGCTCGGCCTCGGCGAGGAGTTCCACCACAACCGCATCCAGTTGGTGGCCGCCCAGGTCTCCGGTCCCACCCCCGCGCCGAGCATGGCCGGCCGGTGGACCGGCGACCGGGTCGCGCAGACCTTCATGGATCTGGTGGCTGAGCACAGCCTCGACCCGATGCCGCTGGTCAGCCACATCGTCGACGCCAGCGCCGTCGCCGACGCCCTCGCGCTGCTCGACCGCGGCGCCGGTGACGTCCTCCAAGTGGTGTTGAGGTTCTGAGATGACCACCATCGCGCTGGCCTGCCAGGAACAACTCCTGCCGGGCACCGACCTGATCCAGAAGTACGCCCTCGCGACCGCCCTCGGCTACCAGGGCATCGAGCTACGCGGGCGCGGCGAGTTGGCGTTCGCCCGCCGCCTGCCCGAGCTGCGCCGAGCCCGCGCCGCCGGGGTGGTGATGCCCACCGTCTGCGTCGAGATGGACCACTTCATCGGCGACTTCGACCCCGCCCGCTCCGGCGACGCCGTCGGTAACCTGCGCTCGCAGCTCTCGGTGATCGCCGAGCTGGGCGGCGTCGGGGTGATGACCCCGGCGGCCTGGGGGATGTTCTCCCGGCGGCTACCACCGTTCGAGCCGCCGCGTCCGCCGGCCGGCGACCGGCAGGTCCTCCTCGACGCCCTGGGCGAGCTGGGCGAGCACGCCAGGGCCGAGGGGGTCAGCCTCTTCCTCGAACCCCTCAACCGGTACGAGGATCACATGGTCAACCGTCTCGACGAGGCGGTCGCGCTCTGCGCCGCGCTCGGGCTGCCGTCGGTGCGGGTGGTCGCGGACACCTTCCACATGAACATCGAGGAGGACGACATGCACCGCGCCCTGCGTGCCGCCGCGCCGTACCTCGGGCATGTGCAGGTCAGCGACTCGAACAGGTTCCAGCCCGGCGCCGGGCACCTGGACTGGCCGGCGCTGGTGCGTACCCTGCTGGAGCTGGACTACCGGGGCTGGTTGGCCCTGGAGTGCCGGCTGCGCGGCGACCCGGTCCGGGCCCTGCAACAGGCCGCCGCGGTCCTGCGACACGCGCTGCCCCGGCGGGCCGCCGCATGACCGCCGGTGCGAATCCGACGCGCGTCGACGGGACCGTCGAAGGCGACCGGACGCGCGTCGACGCCGAGGTCCACCCGACCCGCGCCGACCCGACCCGCGCCGCCGCCGGCCCGGCTGGTGTCGGCGGCCCGGCCCGCACCGGCGGGCCGACCGACGCGGCCGGGCTGCGTCGGCTCGCCGTCGACACCCTCGACGCCAACTGGGAACACGACCACACCGTGCCCTCGCGCACCCTCTACCCGCACCAGTGGAGTTGGGACTCCGCGTTCATCGCGATCGGGCTGGCCCAGATCCGGCCCGAGCGGGCCTGGCAGGAGCTGGCGAGCCTCTTCCGGGCGCAGTGGGCCGACGGTCGGGTGCCGCACATCGTGTTCAACCCGGCGATGCGGGTCGGCGCGTACTTCCCCGGCCCGGAGCTGTGGCGCTCGGCCAGCGTCGAGGGCGCACCCGCCGTGGACACCTCCGGCCTGGTCCAGCCACCGGTGCACGCGCTCGCCGCGTTGCTGGCGTACCGGCGGGCGCCCGACCCGGCCGGCCTGGCCGCACTGCGTCGGCTCTATCCCGCGCTGGTCGCCCAGCAGCACTACCTGGCTACTCGACGCGACGTGGCAGGTGACGGACTGGTCTGCATCGTGCACTCGTGGGAGTCCGGGTTGGACAACAGCCCGGCCTGGGACGAGCCGATGGCCGCGGTGCCGGCGGAGGCGGCCGTCATGCGCGCGTACCGTCGGCACGACACCGCGCACGCCGACGCCGCGCACCGCCCCACGGACCTGGACTACGCGCGCTACCTGGCGATCGTCGCGGCCTACCGGGACCACGACTACGCCGACCGCTCGCTGGCCGACCACCACCCCTTCCTGGTGGAGTGCCCGCTGTTCAACGCGGCGTTCGGGTCCGCCGAACACGCCCTCGCCGAGATCGCCGTGCTTGTCGACGCCGACCCGGGGCCGCACCGGGCTCGCGCGGCCCAGATCACCGAGGCGCTGCTACGACGGCTCCACGACCCCGGCACCGGGACGTTCCAGCCCCGTGACCTGCGCACCGACCGGCTCATCAGCGCCCGTACCGTGCTGGGGCTGGCGCCACTGATCCTGCCCGACCTGCCCGCGCGGCAGGCCGACGCGCTTGTCGCCGAGGCCCGGTCGGCGCGCTTCGGCGTGGCCCGCCGGATGGACCGGCCGTTACCCACCTACGACCGCACCGCACCCGACTTCGAGCCCCTGCGCTACTGGCGTGGGCCGAGTTGGCTGAACATCGGCTGGCTGGTCCACCGAGGGCTGCTCGCGCACGGGCACCCGGAGTTGGCCGCCGGGCTGCGCCACTCCATGATCGACCTGGTCGGCGGGGCCGGCTGCCACGAGTACTTCCACCCGGACACCGGCGCCGGGCTGGGCTCGCCGGCGTTCAGCTGGACCGCCGCGCTGCTGCTCGACCTGCTGGCCGACTGAGCCCGCCCTCGACGCGTACCAGGTGGTGGCGTGCCCGGTCCCGCACCTCAACTGGCGACAACCTGCCGCACTGGTGGCGCAGTTTGTCGCGGCCGGGCGGGGGTAACCGCCCGGACGTGACCGACCGCGACGGGTTCCCGTACTTCATCGACGCGGTGTCCCGCCGGTCCGGCCTGCCGACCGAGCAGGCCGCCGCACTCGCCCGCGCCGTACTCCAGACGTTGGCCGAGCGGGTGACCGGCGGCGCGCCCGACGACCTCGTCGGGCACCTCCCGAACGAGGTAGACGGCTACCTGGCCGGTCCGGCCCCGGACTTGGGTGGTCCGGTCTCGGACCTGGCTGGTCCGGCTCCGGACCTTGTTGGTCCGGCCCCGGAGGTGGCCGGGGCGGTCGGTTCCGTCCTGGACCCGGCCAGCTCGGCTCTGGAGCCCGCCGGAGTGGTCGGCCCGGATGGTGGCGAGGACGGGCTGGATACCGGGGTGGGCCTGGATGTGGGCGGCGCCGCTGCGGCTCCTGCGCCAGCGGGCGCCGGTCCGGCGGAGTTCCTGCGCCGGGTGGAAGAGCGCGCCGGAGTGGATCCGGAGACCGCCCGAGCAGGAACCGGCGCCGTCTTCGGCACGTTGCGCTCGGCGATGACCGTACGGGAGTTCCGACAGTTGGTGGCACGACTGCCACGCGACGGCGAAGGCGGAGTCGCGTACCGGCCCTGACCCGAGACGGTGCCCTCCGGCCCGGTCCGACCTGGCCTGGTGCGAACCGGCCGCTGCGGCCCGGCCCGGTGCGGGCGCGGCGCGGCGCGGCGAGATCCACCCGTGTTTCTTGAAGTCGCGGTGTCGCGGCGACCGGGACACCCCGGGTTCCTGTAACCCGAGTCGATCATGGCGGGTCGGGCGCGGGTTGGACCGGATGGGGAAGCCACCGGTCGTCCGGGACACGGTCATCGCGCCCCCGGGTGGGCGTTGACGGTGTCGTCGCCGAAGGCGGCGGTAAACGCTTTCGCGATCAGCTCGGGCAGCTCGCTTCGTCCGTCGTCCTCGGCCCAGCGCATCACCGCCGTGTGCATGGCGGCGAGGCAGGCACTCGCCGCCGCCTGGACGTGGAACGCCACGTCGGGGTCGGTGTCGGTGGCGTCGTCCCGGACGGCGGCGACGATGGCCTGCTGCAGGGCGTACTGGTTGTCCAGGTGTTTGGCCCGCAGGGCCGGCGTCGAGATCATCAGGCGGAGGCGGGCGAGCAGGAACTCCCGCTGGCTGCCACCGGTGAGTGTCGCTGCCGATTCGATGAGCGCGCCGCCGATGCGCCGGACCAGAGGCTGCGCGGCGGGCGCCGCGGCGATCCGCTCGGCGAAGAGTTGGCCGTGCTGGTCGAAGAGGACCAGGTCCTCTTTGGTGGGGAAGTGCCGGTACACGGTCATCGGGGACACCCCGGCGGCCTCGGCGACGTCCTGCACGGTCGTGGCGTCGTAACCACGCTCGCTGAACAGCCGGATCGCCTGCGCCTGGATCGTGCGCTGGGTGTCGGCTCGTCGTTGGGCTCGCAGTGTTGAGCGTTGGTCGGGCACGTGATAGACACTACCTCAGTGAGAGTCACTACCAGATTGGTGGTGGCTAACAGTTTGGGGTGGGCTGGCATGGGTGATCTGACCGGGAGGACGGCTCTCGTGACCGGAGCATCGCGCGGCATCGGCCAGGCGATCGCGATCCGGCTCGCGGCGCAGGGCGCGATGGTTCTCGTGCACTTCGGCACCGACCAGGGCGGTGCAACGGCGACTGTCGACAGGATCGAACGTGCCGGCGGCACCGCGCTCGCCGTCCGCGCGGAGCTGGGCGTGCAGGACGACGTGGCGACGCTCTTCGCTGGGGTCGAGGCCGGTCTGGCCGGGCGGCCACTCGACATCCTCGTCAACAACGCGGCGACCGCGCCGGCCGGTCCGCTCGGTGCCACGACGCGGGCCGAGTTCGACCACCTCTTCGCGGTGAACGTGCGAGCGCCGTACTTCATCACCCAGCGGGCACTGGCACTGCTGCGCGACGGTGGTCGCGTCATCACGATCTCGTCGGTGGCGACCCGGATGGCCAACCCCACTCAGACGTCGTTCGCCATGACGAAGGGCGCGGTCGAGACGATGAGCATGACCCTGGCCAACCAGGTAGGGGTTCGGGGCATCACGGTGAACGCGGTTGCTCCCGGCGCCACCCGGACGGCGACCAACGGGTCGGTCTTCGAGGCGCCGGGCCTGGCCGAGTTCATCAAGGGTACGACCGCGCTCGACCGGCTCGGCGAGCCCGACGACGTCGCCGAGGTGGTCGCGTTCCTCGCCTCCGACGGCGCACGCTGGATCACCGGTCAGGTCATCGACGCCAGTGGCGGCCTGTTCCTCGGCCCGCGCACCTGATCGCGGCCATCGTCCCGCCATTCACCGGGGAGCATCGGTCGGCCCGGCCCACCCCCGCGCTCACGTCGTGGAGTCGTCCAGGTCCTCCGGGTCGGTGATCCAGGCGGAGAACACCGGCACCCCGTGCCACGGCCCGGTGGTGCCGTCGGCCCGGGTGTCGGTGGCGACGGCCACCACGGCGTACGGATGGCCGAAGCGCAGCTCGGCGGTGCGGGCGAGGCCCTCCGGTGGCAGGCTGACCAGCCCGAACATGCCGGTCACCGCGGCCGCCTCGAAACCGTACCGGTCGTACCGGGCCACCGCCGTCTGTCGTGCCTCGAAGCCCCGCACCGGTCGGGCCAGCGCCTTCGCCAGGGCCAGCGTGGCCGCCGGAAAACCCAACGCCGGAGCGCTCAGGTCATGCTCACCGCGGGCCGACCAGCAGGGGAGTATCGCCTGGTGTCGCTCCTCGCGGCCGTCGGGGGCCCGGGTCCGGACCCGTTCCTCGCGTACCGTCCACAGCGCGGTCTCGCCCAGCGGCAGGTCGAACAGCGAGCGGCTGCCGGCCGGTGGCGAGCCGTCGGCCGCGCCGGCACCGAGGTCGTACGCGACGGCCAGCACCTCGGCCGGCGACACCTGCGGTGCGGCGGCCACCGACAGGACGACCAGCCCCGCGCCGGCACTGCTCTGGGCCGGCGCGGCGTGCACGATCACGTCACCGACCCGCGTGCCGGACACGATGGCGCACCGGTGGCCCTGGCTCGGGCTGCGCAACACCCGGCGTAACCCGCGGGCCCAGGCGCTGCCCGCACCGAGTGCGCGGGCTTCGGTGTGGTCGAACGGGGTCGCCCAGGAGATGCGGGTGGCCAGCGCGCTGGCCAGGGCGAAGACCACCTCCGGGCTGACCTTCAGGGGAAACGTGTCGATCAGGCCGTCGGTGTGCTCGCGCGCCCAGGCGTCCAACCCGGCCTGGTCGGGCAGCGCACCCACCTCCGTCGTCGCGGGCAGCGCGGCCCGCCACCCGGTCGACCCGCCGTGGCCCTGGCCGGGCAGGTGCCAGAGCGCGGTCGCCGAGGCGACAAGCGGATGCGGCGCGTCCAGCAGCGTCCGGGCGACCTCGGCCGCGCTGGCCAGGTCGGTGCCCAGAGCGCGAGCCAGCTCCTCGGCGGCGGGGTCGGAGGCGTCGGCCCCGGTGGCGCAGACCGCGAGCAGCAGCCAGGCGCCGAGCGGGGAGGCGACGTGGTGCCGGTCGCCGATCGTGGCGTGCAACCGCGCGGCGTACGCGGAGAGCGGCCCGTGCAGATCGGTCGTCATGCCCCTACTCTGCCCGCCTGCTCGCTCACGACCACAGCTCGAACGGCTCGTCGATCTCCTCGCCAGCCAGGAAGGGCGTGATCAGCCGGGGGAGTTGCCCGGGGTAGAACCGGTCCCGGCTGGCCACCACCTCCGCAAGCGGCCACCAGCGGAAGGCGAAGTAGTCCTCCACCTCGTAGTCGAGCCGGTGCGCCTCGTCCACGTCCGGGCCGGGGCCCGCCAGTCCTACGGTGACCACCACCTCGTCCTGGACGTGCCGCACCTGACGGTGCAGGAAACTCGCCCGTCGTCGCCAGGTCGGCATGCCCACCTGGTCGGCGGTGACCACGATGCCGGTCTCCTCGCGTAGCTCGCGCACCGCCGTGTCGCGATAGGTCTCCCCCTGGTCCATGCCGCCGCCCGGCAGCTCCCACCAGGTGCCCAGCCGGGGATGGTCCGGGTCGTGGGTGTGGAACAGCAACACCCGATCGGTGTGGTCGATGACCACCACCCGCACCGCGCGTCTCTGCAGGATCGGTAGGTCGCGGGGAAGATCGTCCATCGGCCCAGTCTGTCGCAACCCGCGGTGCGGCGGCGGGTAGGCTGCCCGCCGTGGCTGGTCTGTTGAGGAATGTCGCGGCTCGCATCTCCCGGGTGGGCGCGGTGATTCCGTCGCCCCGGCGTACCGGGCCGGCTCCCGCACAGGTGGCCCGCCGCCGTCAGGTGAGCGCGTTGCAGCGACGGGAGCTGACCTACGCCCCGGAGCGGGACGGTCAGGCCGACCCCGGCGAGATCGTCTGGACGTGGGTGCCGTACGAGGACGACCCCCGGCAGGGCAAGGACCGTCCGGTGCTGGTCGTCGGGCGGCACAGTCGGACGCTGTTCGGGCTGATGCTGTCCAGTCAGAGCGAGCGGGACGGGCAGCGGCACTGGTTCGCGCTCGGGCCGGGTGAGTGGGACCGCGACAACCGGCCGAGCTGGGTCCGGCTGGACCGGGTGCTCACCATGCGCGAGGACAGCATCCGCCGCGAGGGTGCCGTGCTGGACCGGCCCCGGTTCGACCGGGTCGGGCAGGCGCTGCGCGCCGGCTACGGCTGGCGCTGACCGCGCCCGGACCGGTGGCGAACGGCGCATCAGGCTGCCCCAGGAACGGGGCAGCTCGATAGGGACGCACCTGGTGGTCGTGCCTACTCGCGCCCCGCGACCGCTGCGCCCCGCGCGTCCGGCGGCGGGTACGGCTGGTCGGCGAGCAGCCGGGCCAGGTGCGCGGTGTTGAGCGCCAGAGCCTTCGTGGTGCGGCCGGTCGTGTCCGGCTTGGGGCCGACGTCGCGGTAGTCCACCGTGTGCAGTGCCTCGCCCACCCAGTAGGTCGCGGCGGCGGCGGCGAGGGTGAACCCGACCTCGTTGAGCGCCTGCTGCACCTGACCGATGGTGTGGTGCGCACCGTCCTCGTTGCCGACGACGGCGACGCCGGCCACCTTGCCGTAGGTCAGGAGCCGACCCTCGGCGTCGGTCTCGGACAGCTCGGCGTCGAGGCGTTCGAGGACCATCTTGCAGACGCTGGCCGGCTGACCGAGCCAGATCGGCGTGGCGATGACGAGCACCTGGGCTGCCAGCAGTTTGGCGCGGATCGCCGGCCAGCCGTCACCGCTGCCCTCGTCCGTGGACACCCCGAAGCGCACGCCGTGATCGACGACCCGGACCAGTTCGCCCTCGACGCCCTGCGCGGCCAACTCGGCGAGCACCTCCCGGCCGAGTTGCTCGGAGCTCGACGGCGCTGGTGAGGGCTTGAGGGTGCAGTTGAGCACGAGGGCGCGAATGTCCGCCACGTCGGTTCCTCCCGGCAGTTGTCTGGGCTGCCGCTGTCCCATACCCGGTCAGCGGAACCCAAACATCCATGAACGTGGCGGCGAAGCGATTGACGAGACGACGTTGAGCCGTATATTCAGCCGATACTGATGACCGAGGACGTCACGCGGCGGGTGGCCGAGCGGGTTCGTGCGAGTTTCGGCCTGCGGCTGTCCACGATGCAACGGGTGACCCACGGCGCCGACCAGCACGCCCGACTGTGGCAGGCATCCACCGTCGAGGGCGCCCGGTACGCGGTCAAGCTGAGCGGCGGCGGCACCGCTGCCGGTCTGGCCGTGACGGCGTACCTGGCCGGGCAGGGTGTGCCGGGCATCGCCGCGCCGGTGCCGACCCACGATGGACGGCTGTCCGTGGACCACGACGGTCACCGTCTCTCGGTGGTGCCGTGGGTCTCCGACGAGCGGGCGGTCGACGGCTCGATGACCACGGCGCACTGGCGTGGGTACGGCGAGGTGCTGGCCGCCGTGCACGCGGTGCCGGTCACCGACGAGTTGAGTCGACTGCTGCCGGTGGGCGGCGCGGCGTACCCCTCGATCGTGGCCGCGACCCGCACGATGGCCGAGCGGCTGCGCGACCCGGACCCCGCCGGCCCGGTGGTCGCCGACCTCGCGGGGGTGTGGTCCACGGTGGCCGACCGGGTGCGGACTCTGCTCCGTGAGGTCGAGCGCCTGGCCGTCGACCAGCAGGATCGGCCCGTGCCGTTCGTCGTCTGTCACGGCGACCCACACCTGGGCAACCTGCTGCTCGGCGCGAACGGGCGGGTCTGGTTGATCGACTGGGACGACGCGGTGCTCGCTCCGCGCGAGTGCGACCTGATGTTCGTGCGCGGCGGGGTGCTTGCCTTCGCGCCGATCACACCCGAGCAGCAGCGGGCCGTCCTCGCCGGCTACGGCACGACCGACGTCGACCCGGCGCGGGTGGCCTGGTTCCTCGCGGTGCGCGCGCTCGACGACCTCAGCGACTGGACGCGCCAGGCGGTGGACGCCGACGCCGAGGCGGCCGATCGGGACCGGGCGGCGCGGATCGTGCACGGACTCGTGTCGCCGGTGGGTCTGGTCACCCTCGCCGTCGCGGCGCTGCGCGATCTCGGTGCGCGTCGCTGAGCGGCGACCGCGTCGGGGTTGGCGGGAAAAACAAGGGCAAGGAGGTCATCCCCTCCCTGCCACTCCCAACATATAGCGCACCGGGGGCCTTGCGGCAAGACCCGGGTGGTGCAGCAGAATCACCAGCCGAAGCCCAAATCCGGGAAAATCGGGGGATTCTGTGATCGATGTAATCATTGCCGGCGGTGGACCGACCGGCCTGTGGTTGGCCAGCGAGCTGCGGCTGCAGGGGGTCCGTCCCCTCGTGCTGGAGAAGGAGGCCGAGCCGACCAGGTATGTCCGCGCGCTCGGCCTGCACGCGCGCAGCATCGAGGTGCTGGACCAGCGCGGCCTGCTGGAGCGGTTCCTCGCGCTCGGCACCCGACACCCCGTCGGTGGCTTCTTCGCCGCCATCCCCAAACCGTCGCCGGGCGGGCTGGACACCGCACACGCGTACGTCCTCGGCATTCCGCAGACCAGCACCGACCGCCTGTTGGCCGAGCACGCCAGCGCCGTCGGCGTCGAGATCCGGCGCGGCAGCGAGCTGGTCGGGCTGAGCCAGGACGCCCACGGGGTGACCGTGGAGCTGGCCGATGGCACGCGGTTGGGCGGGCGCTACCTCGTCGGCTGCGACGGTGGCCGCAGCACCGTACGCAAGCTGCTCGGCGTCGGCTTCCCGGGTGAGCCGTCGACGGTCGAGACGCTGCTGGGCGAGATGGAGGTGGGGGTGCCGCCGGAGACGGTGGCCCAGGTCGTGGCCGAGGTCCGCAAGACCCACCTCCGGTTCGGTCTCGGGCCGCTCGGCGACGGGGTCTACCGCGTCCTCGTCCCCGCCGAGGGGGTGGCCGAGGACCGCGCGGTCCCGCCGACCATCGAGGACTTCACCGACCAACTGCGGGTGTACGCGGGCACCGACTTCGGCGTCCACTCGCCGCGCTGGCTGTCCCGCTTCGGCGACGCCACCCGGCTGGCCGAGCGTTATCGGGTCGGGCGGGTGTTGCTGGCCGGGGACGCGGCGCACGTCCACCCGCCGACCGGCGGGCAGGGTCTCAACCTCGGTATCCAGGACGCCTTCAACCTTGGCTGGAAGTTGGCCGCCGACATCAACGGTTGGGCGCCGGAGGGGCTGCTGGACACCTACCACTCCGAACGACACCCGGTGGCCGCCGACGTGTTGACCAACACCCGCGCGCAGATGGAGCTGCTGTCGCCCCAGCCCGGCCCTCGGGCGGTGCGCCAGTTGTTGTCGGAGCTGTTGGACTTCGAGGACGTCAACCGGTACCTGATCGAGAAGATCACCGCGATCGGGGTCCGCTACGACGTCGGCGAGGGCCACGACCTGCTCGGCCGACACCTGCGCGATGTGCGGCTGCGGCGGGGGCGTCTCTACGCGCTGATGCACGCCGGTCGCGGACTGCTGCTCGACCAGAGTGGTCGGCTCTCGGTCGCCGGGTGGGCGGATCGGGTCGACCACGTCGTCGACACCAGCGAGGAACTGGACGTGCCCGCGGTGCTGCTCCGGCCGGACGGCCACGTGGCGTGGGTCGGCGACGACCAGACCGATCTGCTCGGTCAGCTGCCCAGATGGTTCGGCGCGCCCGCCACCTGAACGGTCAGCGTTCCACCAGGCGGGCGCTGTCGACCAACTGTCGGGGCGACCGGGCGCCGCCGAGGCTCTTCGCCTGGTACATGGCGGCGTCGGCGCGGCTGAGCGCGTCGGTGAGCTGGGCCGGACCGGTCACCGGGGCGAGCCCGACGGACGCGGTGACCCGGACGCTGGAACCGCCGAGCCGAATGGGCGCGGCGACGGTTTCGCTGAGCCGGCGGGTGGCGTGGTCGATCCAGCGCCGGTCGACGGTGGGGGTGGAGAGCAGCCCGGCGAACTCGTCGCCGCCGAGGCGGGCGACGAGGTTGTCCCCGGCGAAGCCGGCGAGCCGCTCGGCCACACTGATCAACACCTGGTCGCCGGCGGCGTGCCCGTACTGGTCGTTGATCTGTTTGAAGTCGTTGAGGTCGAGCACGACGGCGATCAGCGGTTGGCCGGCCGCGTCGGTGAGCAGGGCGGCCGCCAGGCGGTAGAAGGCGCGCCGGTTGGGCAGCCCGGTGAGCGGGTCGTGGCTCGCGGCGTGCCGCTCGGCGGCCAGCTCGGCCTGGAGGTGCCCGATCTCGACCTCGGCGCGCAGCGCCCGCCGGCGCAGTTGCCAGGAGGAGAGCAGCGCACCGGCGGCACAGATGCCGGAGGCGACACTCATCGGATCCGGCACGAACCCTCCCATCGCCTCGACCGCCTCCAGCCTCTCCGCGACGCGACGTGCCGCGTCGGGGCCAACGTTTTGCCTGATGGTTGCCCCTGTGGGGGTAACGCAAAGTGAACGGATGGCCACCGATCACGTGCGTTATCATGCTCGCCGTCCGATGCAGATGCAATAGCAGATGCACGTGCATGAACGTCCAATGTCGTTGAAACACCCCTCGCCGTCACCGCTCCTCCCACGGCCACCGGCGGGCTCGTGAGCAGAAAGACGCCTCCATGCAGCAGCCACCCAATGGCGTACCGATCCATCAGTTGCCCCCGCTGAGCTGGCAGAAGAGCCGCCGGAGCAACCCCAGCGGCAACTGTGTCGAACTCGCCGAACTGCCCGGGGGAGCGGGCATCGCGGTCCGCAACTCACGACATCCGGAGGGGCCGGCACTGATCTATACGGTGGACGAGATCGCCGCCTTCGTGCTCGGTGCGCGCGACGGCGACTTCGACCATCTGATCAACTGACCGTTCGTCGTCCGCAGCGTCCCGGCGACGAGACCGAATCGCCGGTGCGGAGGAGTTCACCTCACTGTCGGTCCATGGCATGCTTACACGTCGGCCGGGCCGGGGCGCCCGGTCACCGTGGGTCGGTGTCCGGAGGTCCGCACGTGTCGATGGTTCCTGCCGAGGGTGGCCCGACGACCGGGCCGACCGTGCTTCGGATGCTGCTCGGCGCCCAGTTGCGCCGCCTGCGGGAGTCCAGCGGGGTGACCCGGGAGGGCGCCGGCTGGGAGATCCGTTCCTCCGAATCCAAGATCAGCTGGATGGAGCTGGGTCGGGTCGGCTTCAAGGAGCGCGACGTGTCCGACCTGCTGACCCTCTACGGCGTCACAGAGGAACACGAGCGTGACGCTCTGCTCAAGCTCGCGCGTGACGCCAACAGCCCCGGCTGGTGGCACCGTTACGGTGACGTGTTGCCGACCTGGTTCCAGTCGTACCTCGGCCTGGAGGCCGCGGCCGCGCTGATCCGCAGCTACGAGGTGCAGTTCGTGCCCGGCCTCCTGCAGACCCGGGAGTACGCGAGGGCGGTCGTGCTGCTCGGGCACGGCGCGGCCGGTCCAGGCGAGATCGACCGACGCGTCGCCCTGCGGATGCAGCGCCAGCAGTTGCTTCGCCGGGACAGCCCGCCGCAGCTCTGGGCGGTGGTGGACGAGGCGGCCCTGCGTCGGCCGATCGGCGGCCCCATGGTCATGCGTGGCCAGCTCACCGCACTCATCGAGGCGACCAAGTCGCCCCACATCCGGCTCCAGGTCATTCCGTTCGCGGCCGGGGGCCACGCCGCCGCCGGGGGCGCCTTCACCATCCTGCGTTTCGGTGACCAGGAGTTGCCCGACATCGTCTACATCGAACAACTCACCAGCGCCATCTACCTCGACAAGCGCGACGACCTGGATTACTACGCGGTGGCCATGGAACGACTCTGTGTCGAGGCCGAGCCACCGGAGCGTACGGCGGAGATTCTCGGCCGGCTGCTGGACGACCTCTATCCCGCCTGATCGCCGACCGGGGCCGCGGCCCCGCCTGCCGTGGCGCTAGCATGGTCCACGATCGACGACAGTGGACAGACGTCATTGCGGGAGCTGCCTTGACCACCGACGCCACGGGCACGACGGCCGGCTCGCCGAGTGACCGGATCGACACCTCGGTGGCGCACCCGGCCCGCCGCTACAACTACTGGCTGGGCGGCAAGGACAACTTCCAGGCCGATCGGGAGTCCGGCGACGCGGTGGCGGAGGCTTTCCCGACCATCCGCACCGCCGCCCTGGAAAACCGCCGGTTCCTGCGGCGGGCGGTGGACTACCTGGCCCGCGAGGCCGGCGTCCGGCAGTTCCTCGACATCGGCACCGGCATCCCGACCGCCAACAACACCCACGAGGTCGCCCAGGCCATCGCGCCGGAGACCCGGGTGGTCTACGTGGACAACGACCCGATCGTGCTGGCCCACGCCCGCGCGCTGCTGACCAGCTCGACGGCGGGTGCCACCGCCTACATCGACGCCGACCTGCGCGACCCGCGGCGGATCATCGCCGACCCGGAGCTGAGACGCACCATCGACCTGTCGCAGCCGGTCGCCCTCATGCTTGTCGCGGTCCTGCACTTCGTGCCGGACGAGGACGATCCGTACGAGCTGGTGCGGCAGTTGCTCGACGCGCTGCCGGCGGGCAGCTTCCTGGCCGCGTCGCACGCCACCCACGACTACCTGCCACCGGAGATCGCCCCGGCGGCCAGGGCGGGGGCCCGCAACGGCGGCCCGCACGGGATGATCAGCCTGCGCACCCGGGATGAGTTCACCCGCTTCTTCGCCGGCCTCGACCTGGTCGAGCCGGGCGTCACGTCGGTCGCCGATTGGCGGGCGCAGAGCGAGCGAGGGCCGCGGCCCTCGGCCGCCGAGGTGAGCATGTACGCCGGGGTCGCCCGCCTGCCCTGACCCGGCCGGCGTCCGCCCCGAGCGCGGGCGCGGGCGTTCAGTTCTCCGGGGCGTCGTAGCGGGCCCGAGCGGCGTGCACCTCACCGATGTGCGTCTCGGCCCACGCCTTGATCGCCCGCTGCACCGGCAGCAGGCTCTCGCCCAGCGGGGTGAGTTGGTAGTCGACCCGGGCCGGCACGCCGACGGTCACCGACCGGCTGACCAGACCGTCGCGCTCCAGTTTGCGCAGCGTCTGGGTGAGCATCTTCTGACTTGCCCCGGCCACCGTGCGGGCCAGTTCGCTGTGCCGTCGCGGCCCGTCGGCAAGCGCGCTCACCACCAGCGTCAACCACTTGTCGCTGAGCGTCGCGAGCAGTTCGTGACCCGGCACTCGGCCAGGAAGGCGTTGTAGGAACGCCGGTCCCGCTCGCGGCGCTCGCCGGCGGTCATGGTGGCCATCGTGTCCCTCCCGGGTACCCAGGGCACCTCGCGGTGCCTTCTTCTCGCCGGATGCTAACGCTTCTAGCGTCGTTGGCATGAGAGCTGTGATCGTCCGCCGGTTCGGCGGCCCCGAGGTTCTGGAGATAGCCGACCGGCCCGAGCCGGAGCCGGGAGTCGGGCAACTGCGGGTGCGCGTCGCCGCCGCCGGCGTCAATCGGATCGACCTGTCCACCCGCAGTGGTGCGTTGACCGCGGCCGGCCTGCTGCCACAGGTGCCCGTCGTGGGGCTGGGCTGGGATGTGGCGGGGACGGTGGACGCGGTCGGGCCGGGAGTACGACGGTTCGCGGTGGGTGCCGCGGTGATCGGGCTGCGGGACCTGCTGTCCGCGCCCGGAACCCAGGCCGAGTGGGTGGTGTTGGACGAGGGGGCGGTGGCGCGTGCCCCGCGTACCGTCGCCCCGGAGGTCGCGGCGACGCTGCCGTTGATCGGTCTCACCGCGACCCGGTCGCTCGCCCTCACCGGCCTGGACGCCGGGCGCACGCTGCTGGTCACCGGCGCGGCCGGCGGGGTGGGTGGGCTTCTGCTCGAACTGGCCGCGTTGCGCGGCATCCGGACCGTCGCCGTGGCCGACGCGCGGGACGAGGAGGTGGTCCGTTCGCTGGGCGCGGACTGGTTCGTGGCGCGGACCGACCGGCTCGGGACGGCGGTGCGCGCGGTGGTGCCGGGCGGAGTGGACGCGGTGGTCGACGCGGCGGTCGTCGGCGTCGGCGCGCACGAGGCCTTGCGGGGTGGGGGAGTGTTCGTCGCGCTCGTGGCGCCGTTCGCCCCGCCGCCGCTGCGCGCCACCCGGGTCGTCGTGCAGGAGGTCCACGCCGACGGTGCCCTCCTGGCCGAGCTGTCGGCGTTGGTCGACAGTGGTCAGCTCAGCCTGCGGCTGGCCGGTCGGCTGCCGCTGACCGACGTGGCGGCGGCACACCAGCGGCTGGCCGCCGGGGGGTTGCGGGGGCGCCTGGTGCTGGAGCCCTGAGGCCGACGCCGCCGGCCGCCGTGCTGGCCGGCGGCGGCGTTCTCCGGATCCACGTATTGACCGACGCCGACTGGTCGAGCTAGTCTCTGTATCGATACAGACTGAATCGATACAGAGAGGTGCCGGTGAAGCCAACACTGCAAGCCGTGGCCGACGCCGTCGGCGTCTCCCGCAGCACCGTGTCCAACGCCTACAGCCGCCCCGACCAGCTCTCGGCCACCCTGCGCGAGCGGATCCTGGACGCTGCCCGGCAACTCGGCTACCCCGGTCCCAACCCCACCGCACGCTCCCTGCGCCGGGGCTTCGTCGGGTCGATCGGGGTGCTGTTCACCTCCCGCCTGTCGTACGCCTTCACCGACCCGTTCGCGGTCCGCTTCCTCGCCGGGGTCGGCGTGGCCGCCGAGCGGCACGGCACCAGCATGCTGTTGGTGCCGCTGCCGCCGGCCGTGACCGACGCCCGGCGGGCGGTGGAAAACGCCGCGGTCGACGGGTTCTGCGTCTACTGCGTGGCCGACGAGGAATGGGCGTTGGACGTGATCCGCGCCCGCGGGTTGCCGTTCGTCAGCACCGCCGCCCGCGACGACGCCGGCTCGGACGAGCGGTTCGTCGGCATCGACGAGCGGGCCGCCGCGCACAGTGTCGCCGCGCACGTCGCCGGGCTCGGCCACCGTCGGGTGGCGCTGCTCGCCGATTCCGTCGCCCCCGTCGCCCCCGCCGGCCCGCTCCGCCTGTCCGGCGTGCACGAGGCGGGGCACCCCACCACGCGGGGCCGGCTCGCCGGATTCGCCGACGCGTTCGCCGAGGTCGGTGTCGAGTGGGCCGAGCTGACCCTGCTCAACGCCCCGGGCAACAGCCGGCAGGCGGCAGCCGCCGCCGTCGCCGGCCTGTTCGACTCACCGACGCCACCGACCGCCGTGTTGGCCGGCTCCGACGTGCTTGCCCTCGGTGTGCTGGACGCCCTCGAGCAGCGGCCGGGCAGCAGCCGGCCGGCCGTCTCGGTGACCGGTTTCGACGACGTCCCCGAGGCCGCCGCGGCCGGTCTCACCACGGTCCGGCAGCCAGCCGAGGAGAAGGGCCGGATCGCCGCCGAGCTCCTGCTCGACCCGCCCGCGGACGCCGCGGCCGGCCATGTGTTGTTGCCCACCGCACTCGTCGTCCGGGACTCCACCGGACCTGTCCCGAGGAGTTGACCATGGAACTTCCCAGCGGATACGTCACCGCGCTCGACGCCATGAACCGGCACGTCAACTCGGCCCGACCGGACGCCCCGGTCCAGGTCGAACGCGTCCGTCCGGCCCTGCTCGCCCCGACCCGGCAGGCCGCCGCCGTCGCCCTGCGCCGGCTCGCCGACCGCATCCAGCCGCGACCGCTGCCCGCCGCGCCGCCCTGCTCCTGACCTGATCGAAACTCATTCCGGCACGCACGGGACGAACAGTGTGGGTCCGGGCACGCAGGGTGGTCGAGGAGGGCGCGGCCAGGCAGACTGGTGAAGCCATGTCGCCTTTCACGCCCACCCTCCGTCTGCACGACCGCTACGTACTGCACGAGCGGATCGGCCTCGGTGGCATGTCCGAGGTGTGGCGGGCCGACGACGACGTGCTCGGCCGACCGGTCGCGATCAAGGTTCTCGCCGGGCAGCTCGCCGCCGACCCGCAACTGCGGGCCACCATCCAACGCGAGGCCCGCGCGGCCGCCCGGCTGACCCACCCCCACGTGACCCAGGTGTACGACTACGCCGAGGCGACCCTGGCCGGCGGCGTCGTGGTTCCGTACCTGGTGATGGAGCTCGTCGACGGCCACAACCTGGCCGACCGGCTGCGGACCGGGCCGCTGCCCTGGCCGGAGGCGGTCCGGGTGGCCGGGCAGATCGCCGCCGCGCTCGCCGCCGCGCACCGCATCGGCGTCGTGCACCGCGACGTCAAGCCGGGCAACGTCATGCTCACCGACACCGGCGCCAAGGTGCTCGACTTCGGCATCGCGGCGCTCGGCGGCCTCGACAGCCAGTCCGGCGAGCCGCTGATGGGCACACCGGCCTACTTCGCCCCGGAACGGCTGGCCGCCGGTCCGCCCGACCCGGCCAGTGACGTGTACGCCCTCGGTGCGCTGCTCTACCGCACCCTCACCGGGCAGGCGCCGCTGCCGGTGCAGAGCTGGGAGGACGCGCTGGAGGTGCACCGCCGCGGCACAGCGGTGCCGCCGCTGCGGGTGCCCGGCCTCCCCGCCGACATCGCCGCGTTGACCCTCGCCTGCCTGGCCGCCAATCCGGCCGACCGGCCCAGCGCCGCGCACCTGGCCCGCCGCTTCGGCGCCGGCCAGCCGGTCGAGCCGCCCACCGAGCTGCTGCGCGTCTCACCGGCGCACCCGCCCACCGAGCTGCTGCGCGTCCCACCGGCGGCGCACCCGCCCACCCTGATCGACCGCTCGGCGGCCCGCCCCGCCCCGGTCGCCGCCGAGCCGCCCCGCCGTCGGTCCCGCCGGCCTCTCGCCGTGCTTGTCGCGGCCGGCCTCGCCGTGCTCGTCGGTGTCGGCGCCCTGCTCGCCGAGGGCCCCTTCGGCACACCGAGCGCGCCCAGCTCGCCGCAGGTGGCCGCCCCGCCGTCGACCGCCGCCCCGAAACCCGCGCCCACGACGCACTCGCCGACGCCGGCGGCGCCCTCCTCGCCCCGACCCAGCGCCAGCACCGCGCCCCCGACCGCCGGGCAGCAGGTGCCGGTCAGCCTCCGGGAGGTGACAGGCGAGTTCGCCGCCGTCCTCGCCGGGGCGGTCGCCCGCGGCGACGTGGACCGCAAGACCGCCGAGGATCTGCGCGATGACCTCGCCGACCTCAACCGGCACACCAGGGACCGGTCCAGGCGCGTCGCCGACCTGCGCGGACGCATCGCCGAGTTGGTGGAACGCGACCGCCTACCCGCGCAGACGGGTGCCCAACTGGACGCTCTGCTGACCCGGGCCAGCGACTTCTCCGTCGGCCGTACGGACGACTGATAACGCTGTCGATGCCGCTGGCATGATGTGCCGATGCGGACACGTCTGATCTTCGTGCGACATGGCGAGTCGCTCCACCAGCTCGAAGGAATCGTGGGCGGGCCACGGGGCTGCCGGGGCCTCACCCCCCTCGGCCACGAGCAGGCACACGACCTGGCCAACCGGCTCACCCGTGACGTTGCCGCCGACGGGCCGGTGGCGGTCTACTCGTCCGTGCTGCGCCGAGCCGTCGAGACCGCGCAACCGATCGGGGCGGCGTTCGGCGTCCGACCGGTGGCCGACTGTGGCCTGTGCACCTGGCACACACCCCCGTACGCCGACGGCCTGCCGACCGCCCGCTTCCGCACCGAGCACGCGGTGGCCGGTGGCGGGGTGTTCCGGCCGTTCGAGGAGGGCAACGAGAGCTGGGCGGAGCTGGTGGTCCGGGTCAGCCGCGCGATCATGGAGATCGCCCATCGGCACCGGGGCGCCACTGTGGTGCTGGTCGGCCACAGCGAGACCGTCGAGGGCGCGTTCCACGCGCTCGCCGCGCAGCCGATCTTCCGGGCGTTCGACCTCGACGTGCCCCCGGCGTCGATCACCGAATGGACAAGCGACCACGACCCCGGCGGTTGGCCGCCGGCCCGTTGGACTCTGCGTCGCTTCGGCGACGTCGGCGGGTGGGCCAGCGCGTGATCCATGGGTGTCGCCGGCACGGCGTGGTCAACCACCGCGTCGCGACGGTCGTAGTCTCAGCGGCATGACGACAACGCAGACGCACACCCTCGCCGTACCCGGCGTCGACCTGGTCTACGACGTCTGCGGCCCGCTGCCCCCGTCCGACGGGCGCCCCGTCCTGCTCCTGATCGGTCAACCGATGGCGGCGGAGGGCTTCACCGCGCTCGCCCCGCACTTCACCGACCGCACCGTGGTCACCTACGACCCGCGTGGCCTCGGCCGGAGCGTCCGCACGGACGGTCGCACCGACCACACGCCGCAGCAGCAGGCGGCCGACCTGCACCAGCTGATCGAGGCGCTCGGCGCCGGCCCGGTCGACCTGTTCGCCAGCAGTGGCGGTGCGGTGACGGCGCTCGAACTCGTCGCGGCCTACCCGGGCGACGTCGGCACGTTGGTGGCGCACGAGCCGCCGATCAACGCGGTGCTGCCCGACGCCTCGGCCGCCGAGCGCGCCCGGGCCGACTTCTACCAGGCGTACCAGACGAAGGGCGCCGGTGCGGGCATGGCCGCGTTCATCGCGATGACCTCGTGGCAGGGTGAGTTCACCGACGCCTACTTCGCCCGGCCCGCGGCCGACCCGGTGACGTTCGGTCTGTCCACCGAGGACGACGGCAGCCGCGACGATCCGCTGCTGTCGGACCTCTCCTGGGCGATCAGCGACTACCGCCCCGACGTGAGCCGGCTCGCCGCGGCACCGACGCGGATCGTGGTCGCCGTCGGCGAGGAGTCGACGGGCACGTACACCGCGCGCACGGCTCTCGGCCTGGCGGCCCTGCTCGGCCAGGAGGCCGTGGTGTTCCCGAGTCACCACGGCGGTTTCCTCGGTGGCGAGTTCGGCTACGCGGGCAAGCCCGAGGAGTTCGCGGCACGGCTGCGGGAGGTGTTGGACGCCGCCTGAGCGCCCGCGTCACTCCGCCAGGAGCTGCTCCCGCAGGATCTCGGCGTGCCCGCAGTGCTGGGCCAGCTCGCGCAGCACGTGCAGGTACACCCAGCGCAGCGGCAGCGGGCCGCGCCGGTTGCCGCGGAGCACGTCGTCCAGGCCCAGCGAGGATGTCGCCCGGCGGGAGGCAACGCATGCCTCGCGGTGTGCTCGCTGGACGCTGGCGATCGTGTCGTCGTCGTCGAGGATGAACGACTCGTCCGGCGTGGCGGGGATGCCGATCTCGGCGCGGGACCGGCACGTGACGGCCTCGTCGAACCAGACCATCTCCACGAAGGTGGCGTGCTTCACCAGACCCAGCAGCGTGGTCCGGGACGGCACCAACGAGCGGCGCGCCTGCTCCTCGGTCAGCCCGTCCAGACAGCCGTTGAGTGCGCTGCGGTGCTCGTCGATGAACGTCTCGATCTGCGTCTGCGCCGGCTGGTCGATGACATCGTCGGCGAAGGTGCCCGGATAGGAAGTCACAGGCGAAGCATCGCAACGTCCCTGGCGCGGCGCAAACACCAGCCACTCAGCCGAAGGAGAGAAGAGCGCCGCGCTCGTCGAAGCGGGCCGAGCCGGCCCAGGCGATCTCCCAGCGGTTGCCCTCCGGGTCGGCGATGTAACCGGAGCGCCCACCCCAGGGCCGGTCGGTCGGCTCCGCCACCACGGTCGCGCCCGCCGCGACCGCCGCGGCGAAAGCCCCGTCGACCTCCTCGCGAGTGTCGACATTGCAGGCCAGGGTGACGCCGGACCAACCTCCGGCCGGGGCGGGCACACCCGGCGCGGCCTCGGCGGCCAGCTCCGGCAGCCCGAAGAGCGCGAACAGCACACCACCGAGCAGGAAGGCCGACCAGTCGTCGTCGCTGGACGGCAGCTCGGGCCACCCCAACGACCGGTAGAAGGACCGCAGCACGCCGATGTCGCGTGCGCCCAGCGTGACCACGGACAGGCGGGAGGGGACGGTGCTCATCAGCCGATCCTGCCCGAGGCGTACGGCAACGCGCCACGCGTCGTCGTTCAGTCGGCGCGGCCGGCGAAGTGGTCGGCAAGCACCGGTGCCAGCACCTCGTCCGAAACGCCGTGCCACTCGCCGGGCAGCGTGCGGTGCCGCCCGCCGGGCAACGTCTTGGCCACCGCCCGCGCCCAGCCTCGCAGCCGTGCGTCGCTCTGCTCACTGTCGAGCACCAACGTCGGGATCGTGAGTGTGGTCAATGCCTCGGCCGGCAGGGCCGTGAGCAGGGTGAGGTCGTAGACCAGCGTGTGCGCCAAGGCTTTCATGGCCGGCCAGCCCGGCCCGTCGCGCATGCCGTTGATCATCTCCGCCGGCACTCCGATGCTCCGCTGGAAATGCAGCACCGCGTCGCCGCGCCGCCCGTCGGCTGCCAGCCTGGTGATGTCTGCGGCCAGGTCCGGCTCGTCGGGCGACTGCTCGTCCTGCTCGAACGGCGGCTCCAGCACGGCCAACCGGTTGACTGGCAGGCCACCGGTCACGGCGAGCAGCGCCAGCACCGCGCCGGAGGAGAAGCCGTAGAGGGCGGCAGACCCGCCCGCCGCGTCGTCGATAGGCGGTGGGCCCGACATCACCGGCCCGTTCAACCGAGGCTGGCGCTGACCGACTCGCCCGGCTCGGTGCCCGCGCGCGCGACGACCTCTCCCTCCGGCGTCCACACCCCGGACCGTCCGGCCGCTTCGGTGTAGCCACCGCCGGTCGAGCCGGCGCAACTCGCCACCGCCACCCAGACCCGCTGGGCGGTCGCGATCCGGTGCGCCCGCTGGTCGATCACGGCGGCGTCGCGTGCGGACTCCACGACACCCGCCGCGTACACGTCGATCCCGAGCGCCGCGGTCCGCTCCGCGTGCGCGGCGACGCCGGTGTCCTTGCAGACCGCCAGCCCCACCCGCCAGCCGTCCACAGCGAGCACGGCGGGCGTGTCGCCCGGCCGGAACCGGCGGGCTTCCGCGTCACCCAGCCACATCTTGCGGTACGCCACCGTCACTCCGTCGCCGCTCACCGCCAGCACCGCGATGTGGTCGCCCGCGACCGGCGCGCCGACCAGGGCCAACGTGCCCGTCTCGGCGCACGCCTCGACCAACGGCCCCAACCGCGGGTCGTCGACCGACACGACCGGCGCGTCCAACTCGTACCCGGTCAGGGACAGCTCCGGAAAGACCACCACCCGGGCACCCGCCGCCCGGACCGCGGCGGCGTGTGCCCGCGCGTTCGCCGCGACATCCCGGGGTACGCACAGTGGCTGCGCCACCGCGAGCCGCAGTGGGGTGTGGTTTTCCGCACCCCCGCCGGTGTGGTCGCCCCGCGGGGCCGGGCGGTCAACCGCATGGTCGGCTCTCAGGATCACTTCGTACGGTGGGTGCATGATTCGAACGTCCCACGCCGTGCTCGCCACCGGAACCCCCACCGCCGTAGCGGAACCACCGGAGGGTGGGATCGTCGGCTACGTCAGTGACCTGGTGGAACGACTCGGCGGGCCGGGCGCGGGTCTGGCCGTGGCATTGGAGAATCTGTTTCCGCCGATCCCCAGTGAGGTGATTCTGCCGCTGGCCGGGTTCGTCGCGGCGCAGGGCCGGATGAGTCTGGTCGGCGCGATCTTCTGGACCACGCTGGGCTCGGCGGTGGGCGCGGTGGCGCTCTACCTGGTCGGCGCGTCGCTGGGGCGCGACCGGATGCGCGCCATCGTGGCCCGGCTGCCGCTGGTGAAGCTCAGCGACGTGGACCGGACCGAGGCGTGGTTCCTCCGGCACGGAGTGAAGGCCGTCTTCTTCGGCCGGATGATTCCGATCTTCCGAAGCCTGATCTCCATTCCGGCCGGGGTGGAGCGCATGCCGATGGGCACGTTCCTGCTCTACACCACGCTGGGCAGCCTGATCTGGAACACCACCTTCGTACTCGCCGGCTACTTCCTCGGCGACAACTGGCACCTCGTCGAGGGGTACGCGGGCACGCTGCAGAAAATGGTGATCGTGGTCTGCGCGGCGGCGGCCGCCTGGTTCGTCGGGTCCCGCGTGCTGCGAGCCCGCCGTGCCGCCCGCGACCCCGAGCGGGCCGATCCCGACGCCGCCGGTTTTGGCGAGCCGACGCTCGGGGTGCCCGATCCGGGTGGGCGCGGCACCCTCTACCGCAGCGGTACGTGGACCTCCGACGAGCGCTAGGGCCTGTGTCACCGCGGGAGTGCGGGCGACGGACTCGGAGCGCCAGGTGACGGTGGAGCGTCGCGTCGGGCCTCGCCTGCGGCTGCCGGTTCTCGTCGCCGCCGGCAGCGCGACCGGCGCTGTCGAGCTTGCCTTCCTGGTCGTCGCGGCCGTCGCACTCGGCGTGTCCGCGCCGGTGCCGCCGGCCGCTCGCGTGGCCGCCAGGCTCACCCAGCGGTACGCCGGCCGGCTCGTCCGCCTGGAACGCGGCCGGCTCGATCGACTGCTGCCCGGTAGCGAGCTGCCCGCGGTCGACGCGCTGGCGACCCGGCGGCAGGTCGGCTACCTGGCGGCCCGACTCCTGCCCGCTGCGCTCGGCCTCCTGGCGTACGCGATGCTCGGCGTCGGCCTGGTGTTGGCCGGGATCGTGCTGCGCGCGGTGGTACGCGGCGAGCTGTCCCTGCTCGACACCCTGGCGCAGGTCGCCGTCGGAGTGGTGCTGCTGCTGCTCAACGTCCAAGCGCTCGCCAGCGTCGCCGCGCTGGACGTCCGGATGGCACGACGGCTGCTCGGCGCGGGCAGTCGGGCCGAGCTGGCGCGGCGGGTCGACGAGCTGACCAGCAGCCGGGCCGGAGTCATCGCCGCCGTCGACGCCGAACGGCAGCGCATCGAACGCGACCTGCACGACGGCCTCCAGCAGCGGCTGGTCGCCCTCGGCATGCTGCTCGGCCGGGCTCGGCGTGCCCGCGACGCCGACCGCACCGCCGCCCTGCTCGTCCAGGCGCACGAGGACGTGCAGCGGGCCATCACGGAACTCCGCGAGGTGGCGTGGCGGGTCTACCCGTCGGCGCTGGACGGCAGCGACCTCGGCGAGGTGCTCGCCATGGTCGCCCGTCGCTCCGCGGTGCCGGTGCGGATCCGCTGCGATCTGCCGGTCCGCCCCGATCGGCAGATCGAGACGGTGCTGTACTTCGTGGCCTGCGAAGCGCTCACCAATGCCGCGAAGCACGCCGCCGCTACGCTGGTCGCGGTCGAGATCGGGGTACGGGAGGGGTGGGTCCGGATGCGCGTACACGATGATGGTGTCGGCGGCGCGGACCCCGGCGGGCGCGGCTTGTCCGGCTTGGCCCGACGGGTCGCCGCACTGGACGGCCGGCTGCGGGTGACCAGCCCGGCCGGCGGCCCGACCACCGTGCTGGTGGAGCTGCCGTGCGGCTAGTCCTCGCCGAGGACTCGACGCTGCTCCGGGAGGGCCTGACGCGCCTGCTCGCGGAGGAGGAGCACGAGGTGGTCGCGGCGGTCGGCACCGCCGACGAACTGGTCGAGGCGGTCGGACGGACCCGTCCGGAGGTGGTCGTCACCGACGTCCGGATGCCGCCCACCCACACCGACGACGGGCTGCGTGCCGCCCTGGAGATCCGTCGACGCTGGCCCGCCACCGGCGTCCTGGTGCTCTCCCAGTACGTCGAGCGGCGCTTCGCTGGCCGGTTGCTGGCGGACCGTCCCGAGGGGGTCGGCTACCTGCTGAAGGACCGGGTTGCCCAGGTGGACGACTTCCTCGACGCACTCGACCGGGTCGCCGCCGGGGGCACCGCGCTCGACCCGGAGGTGGTTCGTCAGGTCGTGGCCGGCTCGGAACGGCCCGACCCGTTCGGGCGGCTCACACCACGCGAACGGGACGTCCTGCACGAAATGGCCCAGGGACACACGAACAGCGCGATCGCCCAACGCCTGCACGTGTCGCAGAGCGCGGTGGAGAAGCACGTCAACGCCATCTTCGACAAGCTCGGCCTCGCGGAGGCGACCGGCTACAGCCGGAGGATCCTCGCCATCCTGCGCTATCTGGACACCTGACCCACGTACGCCACACACGCCTGGCATGCGCACGCGCCTGGCATGCGCACACGCCCGGCCATGATCGACTCGGCTTTCTTGAAATCGGGGGGTCCGGAGGTCCGGGACACCGCGACTTCCGTGAAGGCGAGTGGATCATGCTTGGCGGGGGCGGTTCGGGGTCGTGGGTGCGGGGTGGTGTGGGTGGTTTGTCCGGTGGGGAGTGGTTGTGGGTTGTGACCGGTCGCATCCGTGGGCCGGAATCGTGGCCGGGCCGGGGTCGTTACACACCCTGACGATCGCAGCACGACCTGCCGCCCGCCCGACCCCCAGGGGTTGGGGATGCGGATCCCGCAGGTCGGAATGCCGACCCGGGCCCCGTCGTTATAGTCCCCACGAACGACCGTAGGCACCGCCCCGACGAGGGTGCCGCGCGATGGGCCGCCCGGAATGCCCCCGGCCCCCGGGTCGTTGCAGTCCCCGCGAACGACCGCAGGCACCGCCCCGACGAGGGTGCCGCGCGACGGGCCAACCCGGAATCACCCCGGCCCCCCGGTCGTTACACCTGGACCCGGCGCCACGAGCCCTCGCTCGCAGGTCGCCGCCCCCGGTGCCGCGAGCCCTCCGCTCGCAGGTCGCCGACCGTCGAAGACTTTTCCCCCTTGTATGTGCGGCGCCGGACGAGGTGCTCACACCCGCTCACCGTTCCCCCGATCGGTGCGGCCGGGTGTTCTACCCCCGAAGGAGCTAACCCCCATGAACACGATCATGCGTAAGAGTGTGCTGTCTGTTGCTGGTCTCGCGTT
>NZ_JBEZED010000026.1:0-119234 GCF_040648675.1 Micromonospora sp. NPDC049101
CCTGCGACGGGCCCCCCCCCGCTGCCCCCACCCTAAGACCCTGGGCCCCCCACCCCCCGGGGCCCGGGGCTGACCCCCCCGCCGGGCACGCCTGTGGGCGTCAGCCCACTACGATGTCAGGCGGCGGCGGTCGCCGCGATCCGCTCGGAGAACTCCACGAGGCGGTTGGAGAAGCCCCACTCGTTGTCGTACCAGCCGAACACCTTGACCTGGTTGCCGACGGCCTCGGTCAGCGGCGCGTCGAAGACCGCCGAGTAGGGGTTGCCGACGATGTCCGCCGAGACCAGCGGCGCCTCGGAGTACTGCAGGTAGCGCCGCAGCCCCGGGGAGGCGGCGGCCTCACGGAACGCCGCGTTGACGTCCTCGACGTCGGCGCGCTGGCGGAGGACCACGGTGAGGTCGGTGATCGAGCCCGTCGCGACGGGTACGCGCAGTGCGGCGCCGGTGAGACGCCCGTCGAGCTCCGGGATGACCTTGCCGATCGCCTTCGCCGCGCCCGACGACGTCGGGATGGTCGAGACGGCCGCCGCGCGGGCACGGCGCAGGTCGGAGTGTGGCGCGTCGTGGAGCCGCTGGTCGCCCGTGTAGGCGTGGATCGTCGTCATCAGTCCCGACTCGATGCCGAACGAGTCGTTGAGCACCTTCGCCAGCGGCGCCAGCGAGTTCGTGGTGCAGGAGCCGTTGGAGAAGACGTCGTGGCTGTCCGGGTCGAGGCTGTCGTCGTTCACGCCGAGGACGAACGTGGGGACGTCCCCCTTGGCCGGCGCCGAGATGATGACCTTCCTCGCGCCGCCCTTGAGGTGGGCTGCCGCCGCGCCGCCGTCGGTGAAGTGACCGGTGGACTCGATCACGACGTCGGCGCCGACGTCGCCCCAGGGGATGGTGGCCGGGTCGGACTGCGCGAAGACCCTCATGCGCGTGCCCTGGACGGCGATCGCGTCGCCGTCGTAGGCGACGCCGTCCAGGTGGCCGGAGACCGAGTCCCACTCGAGCAGGGTGGCCAGCGTGCGGGCATCGGTGAGGTCGTTCACCGCGACCACCTCGACGTCGGCGTTGTTGGCCAGGGCCGCGCGCAGGTAGGTGCGCCCGATCCGTCCGAACCCGTTGATGCCGATGCGTACCGTCATGGCTTCAGTTCCTCCTGTTGTTCTCGTGGGCGGGCCCGGCTGGTGCCGCCGCCCGGAGCAGGGCGAGAGCACCGGCGCGGGCATCGTCGAACGGGCCCGGGTCCTGCTGGGCGATGGCGAGCACATAGCCGCCCTGTAGGACGGCCATCAGGGTGTTGGCGAGTTGCTCGGGGTCGAGGTCGTCCCGCAGTTCGCCCGCGGCGACGGCCTCGCGCAGCACCGTGACCCAGCGGACGCGGACCTCAGCGAACGCGCGCGCCACCGGGGCGAGCAGCACCGGGTCCTCGCGGACCTGCGGGTCCTGGGTCATCCGGCCGACCTTGCAGCCCTTGAGGGCGTCGCGGGGTCGCATCAGGTATGCCTCGATCCGAGCCATCGGGTCGCCCGGACCGTCGAGTTCGGACCGGGCCGGCAGCAGATCGGCGACGTTGCGCTCAAGGGCGGCGAGCGCGAGATCCCGCTTGGTCGGGAAGTGGTGGTACATGCTGCCCTGACCCACGCCGGACCGCTCGCGAACGTCACGCGGGCTGGTGTCGGCGTAGCCGCGCTCCCACATGAGCTGCCTCATCGTGTCGACGAGTAGTTGTCGCGAGTCCATGGCATCACTGTACATACCAGTAGGTACAGTCCGCCCGTGGACCCCGCCCTGCCCGCTCCTGACCTGGGCCGCCTGGGCAGAATGGTGGCATGACCGACATTGACTGGGCGCGACTGCGCGCCGCCGCCACCGACGCGATGCGGCACGCGTACGCGCCGTACTCGACGTTTCCGGTCGGCGCGGCCGCGCTCGTCGACGACGGCCGCGTGGTGGTCGGCTGCAACGTGGAGAACGCCGCGTACGGGGTGACGCTGTGCGCCGAGTGCGGCGTCATCTCCAGCCTGCACGCCACCGGTGGCGGTCGACTCGTCGCGCTGTCCTGCGTCGACGCGACAGGTGAACCGCTGATGCCGTGTGGTCGCTGTCGGCAGCTGCTCTGGGAGCACGGCGGGCCGGAGTGCCTGATCGAGAGCAAGACCCGCCCGCTGCGGATGGCCGAGCTGCTGCCGCACGCCTTCGGCGTGGAGGACCTGGAGGCCGTCACCGGGGAGACGCCGGTGCCGGTGGTCCCGGAGCGGCTGGCCGCCTGGCGTGGGCGTGGCACCGTCTTCGTGCACCCGGACATGTCCGCCGGGCAGCAGGTCTGGACTGCCTACTGGGAGCGGTCGGCCGGAGACGACGTCGGTGCCGAGACCGGTGTGCTGGAGGAGGCCCCGAGCTGGGACGACCCGGCCGAGGCGATCACCTGGGGCCTGGCCCGGACACCGCGTGTGGTGGTGGTCGACGCCACCGGCACGATCTTCTGGGCTGGGGAGGGTGAGCCGCCTTTGGAGATCCCGGTGCGCTGGTCTTGATTGTGGTTGCGGTTGGGGGCGGGGGCCGACCGTGCCCGGCTCCGGGCGGTCAGGCTTGATCCCTCCGCCGGGCACGGTCGGCCCCCGCCCCGACCTGGGCGCGGGCCGCCGGTCGGTTCCTCCAAACGACTAGGGAAGATCTTTCAATGAGTGGTTTTGCTGCTGTTGACGTTATTCGGGTCAAGCGGGATGGCGGGGTGCTGTCGGACGCACAGATCGACTGGGTGGTCGACGCGTACACCCGGGGGGTTGTCGCCGACGAGCAGATGTCGGCGCTGGCGATGGCGATCCTGCTCAACGGCATGACCGGGCCGGAGATCGCCAGGTGGACCGCCGCGATGATCGCCAGCGGCGAGCGGCTGGACCTCTCGGCGGTACGCCGGCCGACAGTCGACAAGCACTCCACCGGCGGCGTCGGCGACAAGATCACGCTGCCGCTCACCCCGCTGGTGGCGGCGTGTGGCGCGGCCGTGCCGCAGTTGAGCGGCCGCGGTCTCGGGCACACCGGCGGCACGCTCGACAAGTTGGAGTCCATCCCGGGCTGGCGGGCCACGGTGAGCAACGACGAGTTCATCGCCCAGCTCGACGAGGTCGGCGCGGTGATCTGCGCGGCCGGTGCCGGGCTCGCCCCGGCCGACCGCAAGCTGTACGCGCTGCGCGACGTCACCGGCACGGTGGAGGCGATCCCGCTGATCGCCAGCTCGATCATGAGCAAGAAGATCGCCGAGGGCACCGGCGCGTTGGTCCTCGACGTGAAGGTCGGCTCGGGTGCCTTCATGAAGTCCGTCGACCAGGCCCGCGAGCTGGCGCGCACGATGGTCGAGTTGGGTGGTGCGCACGGCGTTCGGACGGTCGCCCTGCTCACCGACATGTCCACCCCGCTCGGCCTGGCGATCGGCAACGCGGTGGAGGTGACCGAGTCGGTCGAGGTGCTGGCCGGAGGTGGACCTGCCGACGTGGTGGAACTGACCCTCGCGCTGGCCCGGGAGATGCTCGACGCGGCCGGCCTGCCGGACGCCGACCCGGCGGCGGCACTGCGCGACGGCCGGGCGATGGACTCCTGGCGGGCGATGATCCGGGCGCAGGGTGGCGACCCGGACGCGCCGATGCGGACCGCGAACGAGGTCGAGGTGGTCCGCGCCGAGCGGGACGGGCACGTCGCGGCCGTCGACGCGTACGCGATGGGGGTTGCGGCGTGGCGGCTTGGCGCGGGTCGGGCCCGCAAGGAGGACCCGGTCAGCGTGCCGGCCGGGGTGGTGTTGCACCGGCGGCCGGGTGACCCGGTCCGGGCTGGTGACCCCCTCTACGAGCTGCGTGCCGAGGACGCGACGCGGATTCCGGCGGCGTTGGCCGAGGCCGCCGACGCGGTGCGGATCGCGCCGACCGCCCCGGCGGCGACGCCGCTGGTCATCGAACGCATCGGCTGAGGCGAAACAGGGGTCGGGGTGGCGTGGTGCCGGTCACCTTGGAGCGCTATTGTCGCAGGCCAAGGGGGGACAACCGGCGTTGAGCCGGCGCGAGCAGACAGGAAGACCCGCCGTGACCGTTGCTGCTCCCAACCCACGTGAGGTGCGCGAAGCGAGCCTGGACGAGCTGTCCCGGCTCGGCCTGCCGCTGCCGCCGGCCCAGTTCCCGCTGGTCTGGGAGCCGGGCGACGAGATCGACCTGCGCCCCACTGCGGAGATCGAGGCGCGGATCGCCGTGCTGCACCTGATCCTGGCCCGCTGCTTCGGGATGCCCCCGGAGGCGGCGATGAGCTGGCTGCTCGGCTCGCACCTGGTCGAGATGGTCACGCCACCGGAGTGGCAGTTCGTGATGGGCGGCAAGGGCGACCACCGCTCGTTCGTGCTGCACCACGACGCGCTCTTCGCGCTGGCCTGGGTGCTCGGGTTGAGCAAGCAACTCGACCCGACCCTGGCCGTCGACGAGCGGCTGGTCGAGCGGCTGCCGCACATCGCCGAGGGGGAGACGTTCCCGCGCTGGCGTTCCCGCATCCTCACCGCGCCGCAGCACCCCGCCGACGCGGCCGCCCTGCTCGACCTGCACTACTGCCTGGACTGGGCGTACCTGGAGACCGAGCGCGACGGTCGACGGGCGCCGGGCCTGGTCGACGCGAACGCGATCGGGCAGCGCCGCTGGGCGCTGGAGTGGGCGGTGATCCTGCGCGGGCCGTACCACGACGAGCCGCCGGGTTGGGAAGAGGTCGACCTCTCCACCTGAGCTCAGCGCGGTCGGTACGCGTCGACCCGCACCGCCACGGTCACCCGGACCGGTTCGGGCAGCGCCGCCAGCCGGGCGCGCAGTGCCTCCGGGTCGGTGTGCCACGCGTTCGGGCCCATGCCCACCAGGGTGGCGACCTCCGGCCGGGCCAGGGCCAGCTCCGCCCGGTGCGCCGACGAGCTGACCAGGGTGAAGTGCCCGCCCAGGCTGCCGGTCACCCGGTCGGCCTTGTCCGGGTCCACCCGCAGCAGGGCCAACGCACCCACCAACTCGGTGAGATGGTCGGTGTCGGGTGTGACCACCAGCAGGGTGCCCGCCGGGTCGAGCACCCGGTGGAACTCCGGGCCGTTGCGCGGGGCGAAGACGTTGAGCAGCACGGCGGTCGAGGCGTCCGCGAGCGGCAGCCGCTGCCAGGTGTCGGCGAGCGCCGCGGCGGCCCGGGGGTGCGCGCGGGCCGCGCGGCGCAGCGCCGGCTTGGACACGTCCAGGGCCAGACCCACGGCGTCCGGCAGCGCCGCCAGCACCGCGCCGAGATACCGGCCCGTGCCGGCGCCGGCATCCACCACCAGGGGGTACGCCCCGACGTCCGCCGCCGCCGGTTCGACACGTACCCCTGCCGTGGTGTCCTTTGCTCTGTTTATCTCCGCGCGCCGGTCCTGCTCGGACATCGTCGCGTCGGTTGCCGCGGAGCGGGAGTCGGACGGCGTGGCTCCCAATGGCGTGGCGGCCGTCGTGCGCAGCCGGGCAGTGGCCTGCGTCGCGGCAGCGGCGAGGGCGGCCGAGATGACGTCGTAGTGCCCGGCGGCCTGGAAGTCCGCGCGCGCGGCGACCATCTCGGCGGTGTCGCCCACGTGCGGGGCCCGGCCGGTGAGCAGGTTGACGTAGCCCTGGCGGGCGATGTCGAAGCTGTGCCGCCGTGGGCAGCGCAGGGCCCTCGCGTCGGTGGCCAGCCCCAGCGGTTCGGCGCAGACCGGGCAGCGCAGTCGGTCGAGGATGTGGGGGTCCACCTCAGGCCTCCGCGGCGGGCCGCGGCCGGGTGGCCCGAGGGGCCGGGTCGGCGAGGTTGTCGACCACCCGGTGGGTGAGCGCGCCGAGGGCGTCGACCTCCGCGGGGGTGAGCAGGTCGATCAGGTGCCGGCGGACGGCGGCCACGTGACCGGGTGCGGCGGACTCGATGGCCTGCCGGCCCGCCGGTGTGAGCACGACGACCGAGCCGCGGGCGTCGTCGGCGCACTCCTCGCGGGTCACCAGGCCACGCTGTTGCATTCGGCTCAGGTGGTGGGAGAGCCGGCTACGTGACCACAGCATCCGGTCTGCCAGCTCGCTGAGGCGCAGGCGCCCCTGGGGTGTCTCGGAGAGGTCGGACAGCACGTCGTAGTCCGGCTCGGAGAGGCCGGCGTCCTGGGTCAGGTCCCGGGCCAGCTCCAGGTCGAGCAGTCGACGCATCCGGCGGTAGCCGCGCCAGGCGCGGTCCTCCCGCTCGTCCAGCCACCGGGGTGCGTCCATCCGGCGAGTCTAACGCTTTCGTTGACATGTCATCAATCTGCCTCTAGCGTCGATGACATGTCAACCAATTCTCTCCAGGACGACCCGACCAGCCGTCCCGCTCGGGCCGACGTGGACGACCGGCTGTGGGAGCTGTTCGGTCAGCGGGGGCGCGGGGTGCTGGTCACCCTTCGCCGGGACGGGCGGCCCCAGCTGTCCAACCTCGACTACCTGGCCGAGCCGGGGTTGATCCGCTGCTCCACCACCGCGGGCAGGGCGAAGGTGCGCAACCTGCGCCGCGATCCCCGGGCCAGCTTCCACGTGACCACGCCGGACGGCGGCGCGTACGCGGTCGCCGAGGGGACCGTGACGCTCACCGAGCCGGCCGCGGCCAGCACCGACGAGACGGTCGACGAGTTGGTCGAGGTCTACCGCCGGATTCGCGGCGACCACCCGGACTGGGCGGACTACCGCGCCGCCATGGTCGCCGACGGGCGGCTTGTGATCCGCCTCGACGTGCACCGGGTGTACGGGTGGCGGCCATGACGCCCGGCCGGTCCCGTACCGGTCCGCCCAGGCCGCTGGCTAGGGTCTGAGCATGGTCGCAACTATCCGGTACGAGGACATTGTCAAGGCTCCGAAGGCGCTGCTGCACGACCACCTCGACGGCGGGCTGCGGCCGGCGACGATCGTCGACCTGGCCGCGGAGGTGGGCCACGAGTTGCCCACCACCGACCCCGAGGCGCTCGGACGCTGGTTCGTGGAAGCGGCCAACTCCGGCTCCCTGGAGCGTTACCTCGAGACGTTCGCGCACACCGTGGCCGTCATGCAAACCCCGCCCGCGCTGCGTCGGGTGGCCCGCGAGTGCGCACTGGACCTGGCCGCCGACGGGGTGGTCTACGCCGAGGTGCGCTTCGCCCCGGAGCAGCACCTGGAACAGGACCTGAGCCTGGACGAGGTCGTCGAGGCGGTGCTGGCCGGGTTCGCCGAGGGCACCGCCCAGGCCGTCGAGGCGGGCCTGACCATCCGGGTGGGCACCCTGCTCACCGCGATGCGTCACGCCGCCCGCTCGCAGGAGATCGCGGAACTGGCCGTACGGCACCGGGACGCCGGGGTGGTCGGCTTCGACATCGCCGGCGCCGAGGCGGGCTTCCCACCCACCCGGCACCTGGACGCCTTCGAATACCTGCAGCGGGAGAACTTCCACTTCACCATCCACGCCGGTGAGGCGTTCGGTCTGCCGTCGATCTGGCAGGCGATCCAGTGGTGCGGGGCGGACCGGCTCGGTCACGGGGTGCGGATCGTCGACGACATCGCCCCCGACGGCGCGCTCGGCCGGCTGGCCGCGTACGTGCGGGACAAGCGGATCCCGCTGGAGTTGTGCCCCTCGTCGAACGTGCAGACCGGCGCGGTGGCCTCGATCGCCGAGCACCCGATCGGCCTCCTGCGGGACCTGCGGTTCCGGGCCACCGTCAACACCGACAACCGGCTGATGAGCGGCACCTCGATGTCGCGGGAGATGTCGCTGCTGGTGGAGAACTTCGGCTACGGCTGGAAGGAGATGCAGTGGTTCACCATCAACGCGATGAAGAGCGCCTTCATCCCCTTCGACGAACGGCTGCGGATCATCGACGAGGTGATCAAGCCGGCGTACGCCGACCTGCTGGCCTGATCGGCTCAGGCGTGCGGGTGGCCGGCGAGCAGGCCGGCCACCCGACGCAGCACCTCCCGGGCGCGGGCCGCCTCCGCGCCCAACCCGGTCTGCCGACGCAGCACCGCCGGCTCGGCCCGCAACAGTGCCACGCCCCGGCTGACCAGCACCCCGGGTGCCTTGCGCTGCTCGGACAGGTCGCGGGCCAGCCGGCGCAGGAAGGTCGCACCACGCGGCCGGCGCAGCGCGTACGCCCCGGCCAGCAGTCCGCGGCGACGGCACTCCTCGACGATCTCGGCGGCGAAAATCCCTTCAGCCACGAAAAGTGGCGATCCGGCGAGATCAAATGACCGGGTGGCCACCCGTCGATCTGCGCCGATCGCATAAACCGGCACATCGGCTCGGCCCTCACGAGCGAGCTGGGCAATGATTTCCACCGCACTCGGGGCGTCCCAGGACTCTGGTGATTCCCAATCCACCTGGTCGTTTCGTCGCGGCAACGTAGGGTCATCGCCGTCTTTGTAGAAGTCGTCCAAGCAGAGCACCGGGAGGCCGGTTTGCTGGGCTATGTACGACTTCCCGGACCCGGAAGGCCCGGCGAGGAGGACAACGCGGTGCGGATGTTTCATTACCTTCAGTTACTCCGGCCAGACGGACTGCTATCAAATCGCATCAACATCTCATCACACCTTCGGTAGGTGACAACCTGGGCTTTCTTCTTGTCGACCGGCGTGATGGAATCTCGGGGGTCCGACCCGCCGGGTCGGTCGCTGGGCGTTGCCCGGAGGCAACGCGTTGAAGCTGTAATCGCGAGGGCGGTGACGTGAGCAAACGGCCAAAGACGGCGGGCTCCTTCCTGTCGCGGCTGCGCCGGCCGGCCAGCCGGCTCCGGGACATGCCGATCTGGTCCAAGCTCGGTCTCATCATGATCGTGCCGACCATCGCCACGGTCGTGGTGGGCACCAGTGGTCTTGTCGACCACGTGGAGACGCTCAACAATGCCAACCGAGCCGGCGACCTGGCCAACCTGTCGAGCTATTCGGGTGACCTGGTCGACGCCCTGCAGGACGAACGGACCGCCGCCGTGCTGCTGTTGGGCGCGGACGGGACGCAGCCGACGGCTCAGTACCAGGAGGCCTACAACCGGGTGAACTCCCGGGTGGACCAGGAAGCTGGCCCCTACCGCCAGCAGCGGACCGAGGTCGAGGACCTGCCGAGCAGCCTCGAGACGCTGCTCGACGGCATCGACCAGAACCTGCAGGACCTGTCCGGCATCCGCAGCCAGGTGTTCAACGGCAAGCTCGCGCTCACCGAGACCGTCCAGGCGTACGAGGGCCTGATCAGCGACCTGCTCGCCATCCGTGACTCGGCCACGCAGCTCGCCGGCGACAACGACCTGAGCGACCGGATGCGCGCCGCCGCGGCGGTCGCCCGGGAGAAGGAGTTCCTCGCCGCACGCCGGGTCGTCGTGCACCGCGCGCTGGGCGTGAAGGGCGGCAAGCGCCTGACGCCCGCGCTGCGCACCGACTACATCGCCAGCGGCACCGGCCAGCAGCAGGCACTACAGAGCTTCAAGGCCGTCGCCACCCCGGACGACGCGAAGTTCCACGACCAGACGGTCGCGGGCGGCGACCGCCGGGAGGCGCAGAACTACACCGGCTGGATCGACGGCAACACCACCGGCGACATGCGCGATGCGCCGTTCAAGCCGGACCAGTGGGAAGCCGCCATGACGGCCAACGCCAAGCTGATCCGCACCGTCGAGCGGAAGCTCGACAGTGAGGTGGTCACCGGGGCCGACACCCTCCGCTCGGACGTCCAGCGCCAGGTCTTCCTGGAGACCGGTCTGCTGCTCAGCATGCTGCTGCTGGCCATTCTCTTCGCGTACCTGGTCGCCCGCTCGATGGCCCGCTCACTGCGTGAGCTGCGGCAGGGCGCACTCTCCGTCGCCCAGTACGGCCTGCCGCAGGCGGTGGCCCGACTGCGCGACCCGCAGGTCGTCGGGCAGCTCTCCCCGGTGCAGCTGGCCAACCAGATCGCCGAACCGCTACCGGTGCGCAGCAAGGACGAGTTCGGTCAGGTGACCGAGGCGTTCAACGCCGTCCACCTGGAAGCCGTCCGCACGGCCGCCGAGCAGGCCGCCCTGCGCGCCTCCGTCGCGACCATGTTCGTCAACCTGGCCCGCCGTTCACAGATCCTGGTCGACCGCCTCATCGGGCACCTCGACCGGCTGGAGCGCGGCGAGGAGGACCCGGACCGGCTGGCCGAGCTGTTCCAGCTCGACCACCTGGCCACCCGGATGCGCCGCAACGACGAGAACCTGCTGGTGCTCGCCGGTGCCGACTCCACACGTGTGCAGCGTGAGCCGGCCGCTCTGATCGACGTGCTGCGCGCCGCGCAGTCCGAGGTCGAGCACTACACCCGCATCGAGTTCGGTGTCATCGACCGTGACATCGAGGTCGCCGCGCACGCGGTCAACGACCTGGTGCACCTCGTCGCCGAGCTGTTCGACAACGCCACCGCGTTCTCGCCGCCCGACTCGCAGGTGATGGTCGAGGCCCGCCGGGTCGGCGACCGCTCCTCGCTGTACGTCGAGGACCGCGGCATCGGCATCAGCGCCGAGCAGCTGCACGACCTCAACGAGCGGCTCGCCACGCCGCCGCAGGTGGACGTCGCGGTGTCCCGGATGATGGGCCTCGTCGTGGTCGCTCGGCTGGCGTCCCGGCACGGTGTCCGTGTCGAGCTGCGCCCCGGCTCCGACCGCGGCACGGTCGCCGACGTGACCCTGCCCACCTCGGTGCTGGTGCCCCGGGCGCTCTCCGGCCGGGTGCAGCAGCCGCCGGCCCTGCCTGCGTCCGGTGGCCCCCAGCAGGGCGGGTCCGTGCCGGTCTTCGGTGCGCTGCCCGCACTCGGCAACCACCCGCGCTCCAGCGAGTCCGGCAACCAGGTCACCCTCGGCGGTCGTCCGTTCGAGCCGGCATCGCGAAACGGTGCCGGCACCCCCGCCAACGCCGGTGCGTACGGTTCGATGCCGGCCTGGTCGGATCTGACCGGTGCGGCCGGGACGAACGGCGTCAACGGTGGCGACGGGTTCACCCCGCGGCCGGCCAACGGCCAGCCGATCGACCCGCTGCCGCAGCGCCGCTCCGGGGACGACGCTCCGACCACCGGTCAGCAGCCGTCCATTCCCCGGCAGTTGCCGAGCAGCCCCGAGACGCGTCCGTACTCGGTGCCGCCGGTCTCCGCGCAGCCCTACTCCGGCGCGCCGGTCTCCGCCTCGCCGGCCTCGGGTCAGCCCTACTCCGGGCAGCCCTACTCGGGTGCCCCGTACGGCGGTCCGCCGGTGTCCGCCGCGCCGGCCTCCGGGCAGCCGTACGCTGGTCCGCCAGTGTCCGCCTCGCCGGTGTCCGCGTCGCCGGCGTCCGGTCAGCCGTACTCGGTGCCACCGGCGTCCAGCCAGTCGTTCAGCGGGTTCGCGACCCGGTCCACCCCACCCGCGCAGGCGCCCAGCGCCCCCGCACCCCCGGCCTGGCCGCCGGTGCCGGGTGGCGACCGGGACGCGGCGACCCCGCCGGTGCCGGAGCGGCTCGCCGCCGCCCTGGACATGACGACGGAGCTGCCGCGCGTGCCGCGACCCGGCGAGCAGCCGCCCGCCGCGGCCCAGCCGCCAGCTCCGGCTCCGCAGGCCCGGCCGGCGCCACAGCAACCGCAGGCGCAGAACCGGCAGCGGTACGCGGACGAGACGATGGAGCTGCCGATCTTCCGGGAGCTGGAGTCGGCCTGGTTCCGGACCCGCCGCCCGGGCTCGGAGGAGTCCACCGCCGCCGCCCAGCCGAGCACGAACGGCGACACCGCGACCCAGCAGTTCGCCACGGTCGAGGCCACCGGTCGGACAGTCCACAAGACACCACCCGGGACGACAGGTAACACACCGATGGCAGACACTCCGACGGCCGGAGGAGCGCCGCGGGACAACGGCTCCACAGCGAACGAGGGCACCCGCCCCAGCCTCGCCGAGAGCCTGCCGAACCGCCGGCCCCAACCGCAGAGCAACGGCTGGCAGACCGCGGCTGACGACGGCTGGCGTGCCGCTTCGGCGGCGGCCGGCGCGGCACCGGTGAGCGAGACCACCACTACCGGCCTGCCGAAGCGCAAGCCGATGGCGCAACTCGTACCGGGTGCGGTGGAGAAGCCCGCCACCTCGGTCCAGCGCCGTTCCCCGGAGGCGGTCCGTGGCCTGCTCTCCGCCTACCACCGGGGTGTGCAGCGAGGGCGTAGCACCTCGGACAACCCGACCAGCCCGGAGGCAACTCCGGGAGGGCAATCCTCGCAGTCTGGCTCAGGCCCGGTGGCCGGGAGCGGGCAGAAGGAGCAAGAAGGATGACAACTACGCAGGATCTTGGTTGGCTGCTGGCCAACTTCGCCGACCGGGTGCCCGGCGTCGCGCATGCGGTCGCCGTCTCGGCGGACGGCCTACTCCTGGCGTCGTCACGGGATCTGCCGCGCGACCGGGCCGATCAGCTTGCCGCGATCTCCTCGGGTCTGGTCAGTCTGACCCAGGGGGCAGCCCGCTGCTTCGAGGGAGGCGCGGTGTTGCAGACCGTCGTGGAGATGGACAATGGTTTCCTGTTCCTGATGTCCATCTCGGACGGCTCCTCCTTCGCCGTGCTGGCCGCCCGCAGCTCCGACGTGGGCCAGGTGGGCTACGAGATGGCACTGCTGGTCGACCGGGTGGGCGACGCGCTTACCCCGCAGCCGCGTGCGGCTGCGGGCATGCTGGGCTGACGCCTCGCCGATCGTGAGGTCGGCAAGACTGCAACGACGACAACGACGGGTTTCACCGGTGGGAGCCGGTAGCGGGCACGAAGGGGGTGAGCGGCGAGATGGCCGATCGTGACGAACCAACCGGAGCGTTGGTGCGTCCATACGCCGTGACCCGCGGTCGTACCCGTCCTCGGCTCGACATCGCGCTGGAGGCGCTCGTCGAGACGACGGTGCGCGGCCGGGCCGCTGCCAATGGCAACGGCGGCCAGGGCCGCGAACACCAGTACATCGCCGCGCTGTGTGACGGTCGTGTGCAATCGCTCGCGGAGATCGCGGCGCGGATGCAGCTCCCGCTCGGTGTGGCCCGGGTGCTCATCGCCGACATGGCGACGGACGGCCTGGTCGCGGTTCACGAGCCGACCATTTTGGACGACTCCGACGACGCGGTGGGCACTGAACTGCTGGAGAGGGTGCTGAGTGGACTTCGCAGGCTCTGACATGTCGCACCGCCCACCGAACCCGAGTGGGCGCGTGACGTCGGCGAAGATCGTTATCGCCGGTGGATTCGGCGTAGGTAAGACGACGCTGGTCGGCTCGGTCTCGGAGATCACGCCGCTGACCACCGAGGCCATCATGACCTCCGCCGGCGTGGGCGTCGACGACACCCGGCAGGTGCCGGGTAAGACGACGACCACGGTGGCTATGGACTTCGGCCGGATCTCGATCGACCGTGACCTGATCCTGTACCTGTTCGGTACGCCGGGTCAGACCCGATTCTGGTTCATGTGGGACGAACTGGTTCGGGGCGCCATCGGTGCGGTCGTGCTCGTCGACACGCGCCGGCTGGCCGACTGCTTCGCGGCGATCGACTTCTTCGAGCACCGACGCCTGCCGTACCTGGTGGCGATCAACTGCTTCGACGGGATGCAGTACCACGACCCGCAGGACGTTCGAGACGCCTTGGCGATCTCGAGCGACGTGCCGGTGGTGGCCTGCGACGCCCGTAACCGGGAGTCGACGAAGCACGTGCTGATCTCGCTTGTCGAGTACGTGCTCACCATGCGCCGTACGCGCGCGGTCGCCCCGGCCTGATCGGGCACCGCACGCCCGGTGGTGGCTCCGGCCGCCACCGGGCGTTGCGCCCTGCCCCGTCGCGCTCTTCGCGCCGCTTCTCGAGATCTGGAAGGCGTCTGCCCCTGCGAGGCGCAGCTCTTCCACGATCTTCGAGGAGCGGCGTTGTCGTGTCCGCATCGCGCTGACGCGAACGCGCCCCCAGTCAGCTGACTGGGGGCGCGTTCGTGGACGGCAGAGGCGGGTGCGGTCAGGACTGGTAACCGGCGGAGCGGTACTCGTACTCCCGGTCGTCGTCACGGTCGCCGTGGTCGCGGCTGAAGTCCCAGCCGCCGGCCGCCTCGCGGCCGGGCCGACCACCCACCGCGAAGCCGCCGATCTCCTGCCCGCGACGCCAACCACGGAAGTAGCCTGTGGTGTTCTCCGCGAGGCTCGCCGCATCACGCACTATCCGCAACGGGCGCTCCTCGCGCAGCGGAGAACCAGGGACCAGGTTGGCCTGTGGCACGCGCTTCGGCAGCCCGGCGTTGGTCTCGGCACCCACCGCGGGACGCGCTGCCTGCTCGGCGGCCTGCCAGCCGGTGTCGGCAGTGGTCGACCAGTCCAGGTCGGACTCCTCGGCCTGACCGACGAACCAGGCCGACTTGGCCTGCGCGAAGATCAGCAGGTCGCCGTCGCCCTCGTCGGCGACCGGTGGCGGGCGGTGCTCGACCGGAGGCGATCGGCGCTCCAGCGGAGGTGGCCGGTGCTCCACCGGGGGTGCCGGCCGGTGCTCCGCGGTGCGGTCGGTGCGCGCGGCCGCTCGACCGCCGCGAGCGGCCTGCTCCCGGTCGACCAACCGCAACGGCGGCGTCTCCAGGTGCGCGTCGGCCGGCGGGTTGAGCCCTTCGCGCAGCGCCCGGTCAGCGAGCGGCGGTGGCTCCACCAGCCGCAGCATGGGGGGCTCCTGGGGCAGGTCGTCCGCCAACCAGGGCGGGGTGACCCGACCGTCGGCGCGACCCGGGTCGGTCGGCGCGTCGATGCCGCGGCCACCACCGTACGAGTAGGGAGCCGGGTTGTTCGGCGAGCTGTCGGCCGGGTCCTCCGGGTTGTTGACAAGCGGCCAGTTGGCCCGGGAGCCGGGTGGCGCCGACTCCTGACCAGGCCGGGGCGTCGGCACCGGAATGCTGAGATCGGTGGCGCTGAACCCGCCCGTCGGCGGCTCCTCGACCGGGCGTTGCAGGTGGCTCGGCCGGGGCTCGCCGTTGGTCTTGGGACGCGGCGGGATGACCGTGCGCTGCCGCTCCGCGCGGGCGTGGTTGATCGCGGCGGTGGTCAGCGTCGGCCGGAACGGCTCACCGGCCTCGGCCGGCGGCACCATGCCCCGCTGCGCGGGTGCGATCGGGGTGATCCCGGGCGGCGGAGGAGGCGGAGACGACACCGGTCGGTTGGTCGGGCCGTCGATCCGGTTGGGCATCGGATCGGTGCGCCCGGGCAGCGTGGACGACGGCGGGCCGGCCATCGCCGCCGGGGCCATCGGCGCGGGTGCCACCGGCGGCGGCGTGACCGGCGGCGGGGCGACCGGTGGCGGCCCGAGTGGGCGGGGCGATGCCAGCGGTGCGTTACCGGGGATCGGCTCGGGGCGGCTGCGCCGACCGACGGCCGGTGCGGGGTCGACCGCGGGCGGGGTGGGTCGGACCGACCGCAGACCGGCACCGGTGCCGGCCAGACCGGTCAGCCCCGCGTTGTTGCCGGCCAGACCGGTCAACTCGCCGACCGTCTCGCCACGGCGGGCAGCGGCCCGGCGACCGGGCGCCTGGACGGGCGTGCTGACCCGGGAGCTGAGCGCGCTGACCAGCGCCTCACACCCCGCGTCGCAGGCCCGCACGGAGGCCACGGCCTGACGGACCGTCTCGGCCACCGCGGACGTGAGCGCCCGGTTGACCGCGGCGCGGCGCGGCGTCTCGGAGATGGCGACCCGCAGCGCGGTGACCGCCTCGTTGATCTCCTCGGCGTCGGCGACCCCGTCGGCGGCGAGGTGCGCGGCGATGGCATCCGCCGCGACGGACACCTCGCGGCCCCGGGCGACGGTGCCGCCGAGCATGCCCGGCTCGGGCAGCGCGTCCAGCACCGCCAGCGAGACCGGCTCGGCCGGATCCGGGTACGCGCGCAGCGCCGCCGGGTAGAGCTCACGCAGCACCTCGCGCAGCGCCACGGCGGCGGAGTGCCGACCGCTGGCCAGCGCGGCGTGCGCGGAGAGCACCTGCTTGTAGCCGGCCAGGTCCCGGGGCGCCGGCAGGGTGACCGCGGAGAGCGCGCCCGCCTGCAACGCGCGGGCCAGGCCGACGGCCCGTCGTTCGGCCGGAGGCGACTGCATCTCCTCCAACGAGTCGTCATCGGCGAACCGCTCGGCGAAGTCGTCCACCGAGTCGTCGTCGGCGATGGCCAACGGTCGACCCGCCGCGCTCAACAGCGAGGTGACCGTGTGGTCGTCGCTGTCGGCGGCGATGGCCGCACCGCTCGGCCCGCCCGACCGCTCCACGAGCAGCGCGACGAGCTGGGCGTAGCCAGCGGCGTCATCGCTGATCTCGCAGACATGCAGCAGACGGCCTGCGTCGTCGACCACAGCGGACGTCAGCGTCGAACCGGCGGAGGCCGGTCGGTCAGCCGGATCCGCCGAGGCCAGACCGCAGTAAACGCGCACGAGCGCCACGGCGTCGTCCTCCTCCCGGGACAGGTCTTTCCTCTGCCAGCAACTGATGCTCCCCGGTACGGGTCAGTCGCGCCAGTCCACCACCGCAGAGATCTTGCCGACAATGGTGCGCCAACCCAAACTCGCGGTCTGTGCTCCGATCTTCTTCAGCCGCCGGCGACCCATGAAAGCGCCGATCCCGCCGTTGGTGGTGGCGCGCAGCGCCTCGTCCAGGTCGTCCAGGCTGGAGCCGGCGGAGAGCATGTCGAGTACCGCAGGCAGCCGCAATGCGTACGAGATGTCCCGCGCGATCTCGCCAGCCTCGATCAGCAGGGTCGAATCCCAGGTGTCGTGCCCGCCGCGCAGATTCTCCACGACCAGGTCGAGTTCGTAGGCGTCCTCGTCGAGCGGAGCGATGTCGGCCGGCTCCACCCGTTCGGACAATTCATTCCAGCTGTCCAGTTGGGACAGATCGTTGGGAGCACCGGACCGGATGAAACTGACCAACGACTCGGGGGTCTTGAACAGCAGCAGCTTGCCCCGGTTGCTGAGGAAGACCGGCACCTCCTCGTCGTCCGCCTCGTCCGTGACGGCCTCGTCGGCCTCGGTCTCGTCCTCGGCCTTGCCGGTGGCACGGCGGCCCGTCGACTCGTCCTCGTCGCTGTCGGCGAACTCGTCGGCCAGCTCCTCGTCGAGGATGACGACTGTCTCGTCGTCCTCCTCCTCGACGACCTGGCGGCGGGCGAGGAACGGGTCGTCCTGGTCGCGCTCGGTGACGTCGGTCGGGGTCAGCGAGCTGGCCGGCCGGTACGCCCGCAGCGTGAAGCCGGTGCCGGCGGGCAGGGCGATCTCCACCGGATCGATGCGCAGCTCGTCCCAGAGTGAACGGTCGACCGGGGCCGACGCGCGGTCGGTCTCCTCGGCCTGATCTGGCTCGGCCGCGCCGGTGGTGTCGTCGAGCTCGGGCTCGTCGGCGTCGGGCCGTTGGGGCGACTGGCGGGCCACGCTGACCTCCGTGTGCTTCGGGTTGCCCACCCGCCGGGGTCTCTGACCGACGAGTGACTCTGGGCACATACCCTAGTCGGCGGCCCTGGGTGACCGATGCCCGCACCCCGGTGGTCGGTTGGCGCGTGGGTTCGACCTGCTGGTGGCTGCCGCTGGCGAAGCGGCCGTTCGACAAGTAGCGTAGCTACGTATGAAGGCCCAGTCGTTGCACGGCCATCTCGACGCTCTGCTGCTCGCCGTGCTGGAGCAGGGCGAGCAGCACGGCTACGCCATCATCGAGGCGCTGCGCGAGCGCAGCGACGGCAGCTTGGACCTGCCCACCGGCACCATCTATCCGGCGCTACGTCGCCTGGAACGCGCGGGGCACGTGGCGAGCACCTGGAGCACGGTCAACGGTCGGGAACGGCGGACGTACCAGCTCACCGACTCCGGCCGCCGGGCGCTGGCCGGGGAGCGCGCCGGCTGGCACGAGTTCCAACTGACCGTCGGCCGGTTCCTCGGTCCCGGCAGCCCACCCGGCACCCCGGCCTGACCCTCCCGGGCCCGGGTCAGCGGGCGACGGCCAGCAGCCACCCGCGCGTGGCGCGGGTCAGCGAGAAGTACGCCCCGCCCACCAGCACCGCACCGATGAACATCGGCGGCCAGCGCAGCGCCTCGTCCCAGAGGTTGAGTGACCAGGTGAAGAGGGCGCAGCCGGCCACCATGCCAAGCGCCAGCAGACCGGTCAGGCCGGCGCCCACCGCGCGTTGCGCCACGGCCAGGCCCGGTCGTGGCGACCTGGCGCTCACCGCGACCACCAGCAGACCGGCCACCGCGACCAGCAACGTGCCCATCCAGATCCAGTCGACCGAGTGGGAGAGCAGCACGTAACCGGCCGGCGGGCGGGGGCCGTCGCTCCAGCTCGCCCCGCGCCAGGTCAGGTCGCCCGCGGCGATCCCGACCCCGGCGACGGCAAACATCCGCAGGGAGAGGCCGCGCAGCGCGCCCACCGCCAGCTCCGACTGCCAGGAGGGCAGCAACTGCGCCGGTGAGCCGAACTCGGCCACCGCCCGGCGCTGCGCCTCGGTGGGGGGCACACCGCTCTCCTGGTACGCCTCGACGGCGTCCAGCAGCCCGTGCCGGGCCTCGGTCAGCAGGTCGGTCTTGAGCCGCGCCGGCCCCTGCAGGCGGGCAGCCAACTCCCGCAGGTGTTCGTCGACTAACACGTCCTCACAGCGCGGCATGGCACCACCCTGCCACGACTTCACCACACCGGCCTCGGGGGGAACCCTGGTCCGTCCCGGAAGAGTCGGTCAGGGGGCGAGCGCCAGGTAACCCCGTTCGGCCGCCGCCTGAAGCAGCCACTGGTCCCGGTACCAGCCGTCGGTGGCGACCAGCTCGGTGTGCCGACCCCGCTGGATCACCCGCCCGGCGTCGAGGACGACGATCTCGTCCAGCCCGGCCAGCCCGCTGAGCCGGTGGCTGATCAGCAGCACCGAGTGCCCGACGGGGGTGGCGGCGAGAGCGGACGCGAGCACCGCGTCCGCGGCGGCCGGGTCCAGCCCCTCGGTGGGCTCGTCGAGCACCAGCACGGGCGGCGCGGCGAGCAGGGCCCGGGCGAGGGCCAGCCGTTGCCGCTGGCCACCGGAGAGCTGCCCGCCCTCCTCGCCGACAAGCGTGTCCCAGCCGGCCGGCTGGGCGCGTACCCACTCCAGCAGACCGGCGGCGGCGGTGGCGGCGCCCAACTCCTCCTCGCCCGCCCCGGCGCGCCCGAGCAGCAGGTTCTCCCGCACCGTGGCGTGGAAGACGTACGCCTCGGCGAGCAGCCCGCCGACCGCGCGGGGCAGCGCCTCCGCGGCGTACGCCGACAGGTCCTGACCGTTCAGGGTGACCCGGCCGGACACCGGCCGGACGGTGCCGGTCAGCACGGCGGCCAGGGTGCTCTTGCCGGCGCCGCTCGGGCCGACCACCGCGATCCGGCGTCCGGCCGGCAGGTCCAGGCTGACGCCGTCCAGGGCGGGCGCCGCGCCGGCCCGGTACCGCACCGTCACGTCGTCGAAGCGCAGCTCGTGTGGACCGGTCAGGTCGGTGCTGCCGTCCGTGGCCGGGCGAGCCGGCGGGCCCGGGTCGAGCAGCGCGGCCACCCGGGCCAGGCCGGGACGCAGTTGCGTCCACTGTCGGGCCGCCGCGACCAGCGCCAGCGTCACCTCGACGGCGGCCAGTGCGCCGACGGCCAGGACGCCCACCAGCACCCCCGGCACGTCGGCGGCCAGCGCGGCCAGCACCACCGCCGCGGCGGTCACCCCGGCGGTCAGCACCCCGGCCGCGTCCACCGCGAACCCGGTGGCGGCCAGCCGGCGTTCCAGCCGGGCCAGCCGGCGGGCGCGCTGTTCGGCGACGCGCAGCATGCCGTCGGTCGCCCCGAAGGCGGCCAGGTCGGCGGCGCCGTGGGTCAGGTCGATCGCGTCGGTGGCCAGCGCGCCGCGCAGCGGGGCCACCTCGGCCGCGCTGCGGCGGGTGACCACGGTGGCCAGCGCGGGCAGCGCCACGCCGGCAACCAGCAGCCCGGCGGCGAGCGCCCCGGCGGCCGGCGGCGAGATCAACGCGGCCCCGGCGACCGCCAGCACACCGACCAGGGCCGCCGCCGAGCCCGGGACCAGCACCCGCAGCAGCAGATCCTGAACCGCCTCGACGTCGGAGACCAGCCGGCTCAGCACGTCCCCCGAGCGGTGTACGGCGCTGCGGCGGGCCGCGAGGGTGGCGAACACCTGGGCCCGGACGTCGGTGATCATGCGGAGCACCGCGTCGTGCCCGGCGAGCCGTTCGGTGTAGCGCAACACGCCCCGACTGATCGCCAGCGCCCGGACCGCGACGATCGCCACGGTGAGCCGGTCCAGTGGGGGCTGACCGGCGGCGCTCATCAACAGCCAGGTGGCCGTGGCCATCAGGGCCAGCCCGGCGAACTCGGTGGCGGCCGCGAGCAGCCCGGCACCAACGAGGCGGCCCAGGTACGGCCGGGCCAACCGCAACACGGCCCGCTCGGCGCCGGCCCGCCCGCCCGGTGCGTCGGCGGCGCTGGCCCGTCCGTCCAGGGTGGCGTCGGAGCTGGCCTGCCCGGCCGGTGCGGCGGCGGCCGGCTGCGCGTCTGCCGGGTCCGGTCCGTGTGCCGCGGTCATCGGGGCGCCCCTCCGGTGGGCTCGGGCGTCAGCTCGGTGACCCGACCGTCCTCGACACGCAGGATCCGGTCGGCGTCGGCGAGCAGCGCCGGTCGGTGTGCGACAAGCAGCGCGGTGCGCCCGGCGACCAGCCGGCGGGTGGCGTCGAGCACCACCGCCTCGGCCGCGGTGTCCAGTCGGGCGGTGGGTTCGTCGAGCAACACCACAGGTGCGGCACGCAGGAATGCCCGCGCCAGCGCGACCCGCTGCCGCTGCCCGCTGGACAGCCCGTGGCCGCGTTCGCCGAGCAGAGTGTCCAGGCCGTCCGGCAGACCGGCCACCACGTCGTCCAGGGCGGCGTCGTGCACCGCGGCGGCGAGTGCGTCAGCGGGGGTGTCCGGTGCGCCGAGCCGGATGTTGTCGGCCAGCGAGGCGGCGAAGAGGTGGGCCCGTTGCGGCACCCAGGCGAGCTGCCGACGCCAGGCGTCCAGGTCGGCGGTGGCGAGGTCGACCCCGTCCACGGTGACCCGGCCGCTGGTCGGGGTCACGAAACCGAGCAGCAGGCCGAGCAGGGTGCTCTTGCCGGCGCCGCTGGGCCCGATGACGGCGATCCGTTCGCCGGGCCGGATGGTCAGGGTCACGTCGCGCAGCGCGGTGGTCCGCTCGTACGCCACGGTCACCCTCTCGAACCGGATCTCGCGTCGCGCGTCCGGGGTGGTGGCGCCCTCGGCGGCCCGGGGTGCGGCGGGCGCGGCCGAGATGGTCAGTGCCTCGTCCAGCGCGGCGAGCCCCTCCATGCTGGCGTGGAAGCGGCTGCCGGCGGAGCGCAGCGGCAGGTACGCCTCCGGGGTGAGCAGCAGCACCAGCAGCGCGGTCTGCAGGGCCAGCCCGCCGCCGAGCAACCGGATGCCGACCGGCACCGCGACCAGGGCCACCGAGAGGGTGGCGACCAGCTCCAGCACCAGCGCGGACAGGAACGCGATCCGCAGCGTCTTCATGGTGGCCACGCGGTGCCCGTCGGCCATCCGGCGTACCACGTCGGTCTGCGCCCGGGCACGCCCGAACGCGCGCAGCGTGGGCAGCCCGGCGACCATGTCCAGGAAGTGCCCGCCGAGCAGCGACAGTCGGCGCCACTGCCGTTCGGTGGCGGCCTGCGCCTGCCAGCCGAGCAGTGCGCCGAAGACCGGGATCAGCGGCAGGGTGAGCGCGATGATCACCGCCGAACTCCAGTCGGCGAAGACGACCCGGGCCAGCACCGCCAGCGGCACTGTCACGCTGAGCACCAACTGCGGCAGGTACCCGGTGAAGTAGGCGTCCAACGCGTCCAACCCGCGCCCGGCCAGGGTGGCGAGCTGACCGGCCCGCTGCCCGGCCACCCAGCCGGGGCCGTGCCGGCCCACCGCGCCGAGCAGGTCGGCCCGCAGCACGGCCTTGACCGTGGCGGCGACCCGCGCCGAGAACGTGCCCTGGGCCCAGACCAGCGCCGAGCGGGCCGCGACCGCGACCACGAAGCCGGCCAACGCCTGCCGATCCAGCCGACCGTCGACGGCGGTGGCCAGCACCGACGCGAGCGCGGTGGCCTGCGCCACGATCAACCCGGCGGCGACCACACCCAGCAGCGCGAGCACGGCAAGATCGCGCCGGGCCGCGGGGACCCGGCGCAGCAGACGCGGGTCGAACGGACGGCGGTTCACCAGTACACCGGTGCCCTACCGTCGGTCCGTCCTCGGAAAACCCACCAGCACATCGCCTGGAAGCCTAGTAGGGCCGGAAGGAGCGGCAGCGCCACCCAGCCCAGCAGCCGCAGTGTCGGTGCGCTGGCGGCCGCGTCGGCCACCGTCAGCGAGGCACCCGGGTCGGTCGTGGACACCAGCACGTAGGGCCAGAGGGCTGCGCCGACCAGCACCACCGGCAGCGCCAGGGCGGCACCGGTGGCGACCAGAGCCCACCCCGGCCGCCGCCGCGCCAGCGCCGCGCGGGCCGCCAGCAGCGCCACCACGAGGAGCACCGGCAGGAGTACGGCCACCGCCGGCCGCTGGACCGCGTCGCGTACCCGGGCAGACAGCAGGCCCACGACGGTGGCCAGCGCGACCGCGGTGAGCGCCACCCGCACCAGCCGGCGGGCGGTGCGGCCGAGCACGGCGGCCTCGGCGGCCGGCAGACGCAGGGCGAGGAAGGTCGCGCCGTGTGCCGCGACCAGAGCGACCATGGCCAGCCCGGCGGCGGCCGCGAACGGGGTGGCGAGGTGCGCCACCCCGGCGACGTGCCCGTCGGCCTGGCGGGGTACGCCCTGCAACAGTGCGGCGAGCACCACACCCCAGCCCAGTGCGGCGAGTGCGCTGCCGATCGTCACGATGCGGTCCCACCGGGCGCGGATCCGCTCGTCGGCGTGCCGGCTGCGCAGTTGCACCCCGGCGGTGACCAGGATGACGCCGACCAGAGCGCCGGCGACGGCCGGATAGCAGCCGGCGAGCAACTCGCCCTCCAGCAGCGGAAACGCGCCGAACAGGATGCCCACGGCGGCCACCAGCCAGACCTCGTTGCCCAGGAAGAACGGGCCGAGCGCGGTGAGCGCGGCCCGCCGCCCGGCGGGGCTTGCGCCCCGCGCGAGCAGCAGCCCGACGCCGTAGTCGTAGCCGGCGAGCACCAGGTAGCTGGCGAAGAAGAGGCCGAGCAGGGCGTACCAGGCGAGGTCCACGGTCTTCTCCTCAGATGCTCAGACGAGGGCGGGTTCGGGAAGGGCCGGCTCGCCGGGCGTCGCCGGCGGGCGGCCGAGTGCCGGGTCGACCGCGCCGCGCTTGGCGTGTCGGGCCAGCAGCACCCAGTTGGTGACGGCGAGGGCGCCCAACAGCAGGCTGAACCCGATCAGCGAGGCCAGCATCAGCGGTGCGCCGACCGGGGAGACCGCCTGTTCGGTGGGGAGCAGCCCGTACGCCACCCAGGGTTGCCGGCCGACCTCCCGGGAGATCCAACCGAGGATCACCGCGACGAACGGCAGTGGCAGCGCCAACAGGATCAGCCAGAGCGGGAAGCGCAACCGGATGATCCAGTCGCGGAAGAGCAGGGGCAGCAGGAACCAGACGCAGCCGAGGGTGAAACCGGTCAGGATCATGAACCCGAGCCCGACGCTGGCCAGCACCGGTGGCGTGTAGTCGCCGGGGCCGAACCGGACGGTCCACTCGGCGATCAGCGCCTGGGCCTCCGCGCCCTGGCCGCCGAACTTGGTCGGCTGCACCTCGCCCACCGGGCCGAACTGGGCGAAACCGAAGCCCTGCACCAGGGAGATCGCCAGGGCCGAGGTGACCAGGCCGATCCGCAGCGAGGTGCGGAAGAACGCGAAGTCAGGGGTACGCCGGAGCAGGTGCCAGGCGCTGACCGCCGCCATCAGCATCCCGCCGACCAGCAACGCGGCCGAGACCACGTGACCGAACGCCATGCCGAGGGTGGGGTTGGTGAGCAGCGCGCCGAAGTCGGTGAGGTGGGCGATCCCGTCGCGGACCTCGTATCCGACCGGATTCTGCAGCCAGGAGTTGGCCACCATGATCCAGAACGCCGACGCGTACGCGGTGATCGCCACGCCCCACAGCAACGCGAGGTGGACACCCTTGCGGAGCTGGTGCCAGCCGAAGATCCACATCCCGAGGAACGTGGACTCCAGAAAGAACGCCACAAGCGTCTCCAGGGCCAGCGGCGCGCCGAAGACGTTGCCGACGTAGCGCGACAGGCCACTCCAGTTCAGCCCGAACTGGAACTCCATCACGATGCCGGTGGCGATGCCGAGCACGTAGTTGATCACGTAGAGCTGGCCCCAGTAGCGCGTGAGCCGCTCCCACTTCGGATTGCCGGTGATCACCCAGGCGGTCTGCATCCCGACCAGCAGGGTGACCAGCCCGAGCGTGACGACCACGAACAGGAAGTGGATCGAGGTGGTAGTGGCGAACTGCAGGCGGGCGAGGAGCAGGGTGTCCATGGCCGGCTCTCCGTAGTGTTGGCTCCCTTGTCGTAGCCACCCTACACGTAGTTTCTCTACATGTCCGACTACTACGCCCCGTCGTAAGTGAGTCTACGACATCATGTAGTAGATTGCGTCAGGGCTGTACCCGGCGGGTCAACCCGGGTGAGGAAGTGCCCCGATCGGGGAGCGGGTCGGGTCCGGCTTGGCGATCATGGAGTTGTGGTGCCGACTTTGGGGGTTTTACGGGCGTTCTGTTACCCACCACAACTCCATGATCGGCGAGGCAGTGCTGGCGTTCCACCTAACGCAACGGCGTTGACCAGGATGTAGTGGCCTCGCCGGCGGGCCGTGGATGCCACTAGAACCTGGATCGAGCGCGATCTTCGGATCGGTGCGCGGGAACGCGGCGCGCGGGAACGCGGGGTGGGCGGGCACGAGTGTGGGGTGCGTGTGGCGCTGGGGTCAGCTCGGGTGGAGCGCCGGGGTCAGCTCAGGAAGAGGGAGATCGGGAGGGCGACAAGCGTGCTGGCGACCGCGAGGGCGGTGGTGCCGAGCACCCGGGGCGGCCGGTCGCTGACCAGGAGACGCTGGACCCGTACGTCAAGATCGCGGTCGCCCATGCCCAGCGCGCCCGCCGGGGTGATTCGGTGACCGGCGGCGGCGAACCGGCGCAGGGCCCCCGCCAGCGGGGCCTCGGCGTGCAACTCACGGGCCTTGTCGTCGGCGCGCATCTCGACCAGCAGGGCGACCCGCTCATGGGCGTCGCGGACCCAGGCGAACCACGGCAACGCGCGGCACAGCGCGGTGAACGGCAACAGGACCAGGTCGTGCCGCTCGTGGGCGTGCGCACGCTCGTGGCTGAGCACCGCGGCCAGCTCGGCCCGGTCCAGCAGGTTCAGTGTGCCGGCGCTGACCACCACCTGCGGTTTCACGCCCGGCAGGCAGTACGCGGCGGCACTCGGATGATCCAGCACCAGCGCGCCGGGTGCGGCCGGGTCGTCCCGGGCGACCAGGGAGAGCAGGTCCCGGTGCCGGCGCTGGGCGCGTACGGTGCCGTGGATGCTGCGCACGGTCGTGGTGACCAGCACCGCACCGATGCCGAAGCCCACGCCGACGCCGGCCAGGTGGAACGTGCCCACCCCGATCGGCAGGGCGCCGTGGGCGAGGTCGTTGGCCAGGGCGAGCAGTGCGCTACCGGTTGGCAGGTCGTACGCGCTCAAGCCGAGCGCCATCGGCAGGCCCATCGCGGAGAGGCCCAGCGCCAGCCCGACAGCCTGCCAACAGATGATCGCCACCCGGGGGCTGCGCCACGTCCAGGTGGAGCGGGCCAGCACCTGAGCCGTCAGATAGCAGGCCAGCATGGTGGCGGCGAAGTGCACGGCGTAGGCCATGGCGCGCGCCCTACCGCTCCGCTGCCTCGCCGGCGGGTCGCCGGCCCACCGGCCCGTCCACCCGGTCGGTCAGGTCGGCACCCGACCCGGCCGGGCCCGGCGCGTTCGGCCCGGCGGCACCCGTGCCACCGGCGGTGGTGTCCAGCCCGGCCTCGTGTCCCAGTGCCGCCCGCAGCACCTCGGCCTCGGTGCCAGTGACCGAGCGGGCGAAGCGCACCAGCGCGGCGTCCCGGCTGCCACCCAGGTCCAGGGCGTCGAGCATGAGTTGAGCGATGTGCGCCTCGCGGCTGGCCGTTGGACGGTACCGCCAGGCCCGACCTTCGCGCTCCCGCTGCACCATGCCCTTGCCGGCGAGCCGGTCCAGCACTGTCATCACCGTGGTGTACGCCAGCTCGCGACCATCGAGCGCGTCGGCCACCTCGCGCACGGTCACACCATCCGACGTGCCGGGGACCACGTCCCACAGCACGTCCATCACCGCACGCTCAAGATCGCCCAACCGAGTCACCACCCAATCCTACCCCCGGTAGTAGACCCCCCACCGACCCCACCAGGCCGTCCCCTGCCCACGCCCACCCACGCCAGCGGCGATCATGGGGTTGACCGGCTTGACGGAGATCAAACACCCCGCCACCCCCGTGATCACCAGCCAGGATCGGCGGCGCCGACGCGGGGCCGGCGGCCGACGCCCGCCGACCGGCAACCCACCCCGAGGCAGTGCCCCTGAGCTGAACCAGCCGGCGAACCCGGCCCACGTCAGGTTTTCCGGGGGAGCCCGCCCACGCAGGGATCAAGCCTGACCGCCCGGAGTGGGCGGGCTCCCCCGGAAAACCCAAAGGCCGAGAAAGACGATCACACCCCCTTGGGGTGCCACACCGTCTTCGTCTCCAACAGCGCGGTCATCGGCGCCACCCCCGGGTCGGCGGTCCAGTCGTGGTCGGCCGAGGCCGGGCGGAGCACCCGCTTGAGGTTCTCCGCGGCCTTGACCTCAAGGTCGGTGGCGAGTGCGGTGTCGGTCACCCCGGTCAGGTCGATCGCGTTGACGTCCATGTGGGCCGCCAGCGCCGGCGCGGTCTCGGTGATCGCGCCAGTGAGAATGTTGACCACCCCGCCGGGCAGGTCGGAGGTGGCCAGCACCTCGGCCAGCGTCACCGCCGCCAGTGGCTCCGACGGCGACGCCGCCACCACCACCGTGTTGCCGCTGACGATCGCCGGGGCGATGACGCTGACCAGGCCGAGCAGCGCCGGGCGTTCCGGAGCGACCACCGCGACCACACCGGTCGGCTCCGGGGCGGAGATGTTGAAGTACGGGCCGGCGACCGGGTTGGCGCCGCCGTAGACCTGGGCGAGCTTGTCGGCCCAGCCGGCGTACCAGACCCAGCGATCGACCGCGGCGTCCACCTCGTCGCCGGGGATGCCGAGGGCGACGAACTGCGCGCGGCGGCCCTCCAGCATCTCGGCGGCCCGGTAGAGGATCTGACCCCGGTTGTACGCGGTCGCACCGGCCCAGCCCTTCACGGCGGCGCGGGCGGCGACCACCGCGTCCCGGGCGTCCTTGCGGGAGGCCAGTGACACATTCGAGGACTGCACGAGATACGACCGTCCCGACTCGCTGCGCGGGAACTTCCCGCCGATGAAGAGCTTGTACGTCTTGCGTACCGCGACCCGCTCAGACATTGAGGTACCCCTCCAGCCCGTGCCGGCCGCCCTCGCGACCGTAGCCCGACTCCTTGTAGCCACCGAACGGCGAGGTGGGGTCGAACTTGTTGAACGTGTTGGCCCAGACCACGCCGGCGCGCAGCCGGTCGGCCATCCACAGGATTCGGGAGCCCTTGTCCGTCCAGATTCCCGCCGACAGCCCGTACGGCGTGTTGTTGGCCTTTTCCACGGCCTCGGCCGGGGTGCGGAAGGTGAGCACCGACAGCACCGGGCCGAAGATCTCCTCCCGGGCGACACGGTGGGCCTGGGTGACGCCGGTGAAGATGGTCGGCGCGAACCAGAAGCCACGGTCGGGCAGGTCGCACGGCGGTGACCAGCGTTCGGCGCCCTCGGCCGAGCCGGCGTCGGACAGTTCGCGGATCCGTTCCAGCTGGGCGGCGGAGTTGATTGCCCCGACGTCGGTGTTCTTGTCCAGTGGGTCGCCGACCCGGAGTTGGGCCATCCGCCGCTTCAGCGACTCCAGTACGCGGTCGGCGACGTTCTCCTGGACCAGCAGCCGCGAGCCGGCGCAGCAGACGTGCCCCTGGTTGAAGAAGATGCCGTTGACGATGCCCTCGACGGCCTGGTCGATGGGGGCGTCGTCGAAGACGATGTTGGCGGCCTTGCCGCCCAGCTCCAGGGTGAGCTTCTTGCGGGTGCCGGCGACGGAACGGGCGATGGCCCGGCCGACCTCGGTGGAGCCGGTGAAGGCGACCTTGTCCACGCCGGGGTGTTCGACAAGTGTGCGACCGGTGTCGCCGGCGCCGGTGAGGATGTTGACCACACCGGCCGGCAGGTCGGCCTGCTGGCAGATCTCGGCGAACAGCAGCGCGGTCAGCGGGGTGGTCTCGGCGGGCTTCAGCACCACCGTGTTGCCGGCGGCGAGCGCCGGGGCGATCTTCCAGGCCAGCATCAGCAGCGGGAAGTTCCAGGGGATGACCTGCGCGGCCACGCCGATCGGCCGCGGGTTCGGCCCGAAGCCGGCATGACCCAGCTTGTCGGCCCAGCCCGCGTAGTAGAAGAAGTGCGCGGCGACCAGCGGCAGGTCGACGTCGCGGCTCTCCCGGATCGGCTTGCCGTTGTCCAGCGATTCCAGGACGGCCAGCTCGCGGGAGCGTTCCTGGACGAGACGGGCGATCCGGTACAGGTACTTGGCCCGGTCGCGGCCCGACATCGGGCCCCAGACCTTGTCGTACGCCTTGCGGGCGGCGCGTACCGCGCGCTCGACGTCGGCGGCGCCGGCCCAGGTGACCTCGGCGAGCACCTCCTCCGAAGCAGGATTGATCGTCTTGTGGAGATCCTCGCCGTCGACGAACTCGCCGTCGATGAACAAACCGTAGGACGGCTTGAGGTCGACGATCGCGCGCGACTCGGGCGCAGGGGCGTATTCGAACATCGGCTATCAGTCCAGGGTGAAGTAGTCGGGACCGGAGTAGACGCCGGTCGTCAGCTTGGTGCGCTGCATCAGCAGGTCGTTGAGCAGGCTGGACGCGCCGAAGCGGAACCAGTCCGGGTCGAGCCAGTCCGGGCCGACGGTCTCGTTGACCATCACCAGGTACTTGATGGCGTCCTTGGTGGTCTTGATGCCACCGGCGGGCTTCACGCCCACCTGCCGCCCGGTCGCCTCGCGGAAGTCACGGACCGCCTCCAGCATCACCAGGGTCACCGGCATCGTCGCCGCGACCGGGACCTTGCCGGTGGAGGTCTTGATGAAGTCGCCGCCGGCCAGCATGGCCAGCCAGGAGGCCCGCCGCACGTTGTCGTAGGTGGCCAGCTCGCCGGTCTCCAGGATCACCTTGAGGTGGGCGTCGCCGCAGGCTTTCTTGGTGGCCACGATCTCGTCGTAGACCTCCTGGTACCGCCCGGCCAGGAACGCACCCCGGTTGATCACCATGTCGATCTCGTCGGCACCGGCCGCCACGGCGGCCCGGGTGTCGGCCAGCTTGATCTCCAACGGCGCCTGGCCGGACGGGAACGCGGTCGCCACGCTGGCCAGGTGAACGATGCCGGGTCCGGCCGGCGCGGCGCCGGCCGCCTCAACCGGTCCGCCGGCTGACCGCCCGGCCCCGGCGGCGCTGCCCCGCAGCACCTCGGCGACGTACGGGACCATCGCCGGGTAGACGCAGACCGCGCCGACGTGCGGGCAGGACGGGTCGGCCGGGTCCGGGCGCAGCGCCTTCGCGGCGAGCGCGCGCACCTTGCCCGGGGTGTCCGCGCCTTCCAGGGTGGTCAGGTCGACCATGCGGATCGCCAGGTCGATCGCCTGGGCCTTGGCGGTGGTCTTGATGGATCGGGTGCCGAGCTGTGCCGCCCGCTGCTCCGCGCCGACCTGGTCCACGCCCGGTAGGCCGTGCAGGAAGGTCCGCAGAGCGGTCTCGGATCGTCCCAGCTCGGAGAGCTCCGACCGGGCCGACGTCGTTGTCGCCGTCATGCCCCGAAGTCTACGCACCGGAAGGCCAAGTGATCTTGCTCACAGCGGGTGGGCCGGACGTGAGCGGCGTCGCTGGTCCGAGCGCGGCCGCACCGCCGAGCCGGGTGGACCGGTAGGTTGAGCGATCGTGGACGTACACGTCATTGACCACCCGCTGGCCCAGTCCAGGTTGACTGCCATGCGGGACGCGCGCACCGATTCCTCGACGTTCCGGGCGGCGCTGCACGAACTGACCACCATGCTGGTGTACGAGGCGGCGCGTACCTTCCCCGTCGAGCGGTACCCGGTGCAGACGCCGGTCACCGGCACCGAGGGCACCCGGCTGGCGAACCCGCCGCTGCTGGTCCCGGTGCTGCGGGCCGGCCTGGGTATGGCGGACGCCGCGCTCGGCCTGCTGCCCGAGTCCTCGATGGGCTTCGTCGGCCTGGCCCGGGACGAGGAGACCTACGAGCCGCGCGCGTACATGGAGTCGTTGCCCCGCGACCTGGCCGGGAAGCCGGTGCTGGTGCTGGACCCGATGCTGGCCACCGGTGGCTCGCTGGAGCACTCCTGCCGGCTGCTGGCCGACCGCGGCTGCACCGACATCACCGTGCTCTGCGTACTCGCCGCGCCGGTCGGCATCGAGCGGCTGGAACGCTCCGGTCTGCCGTTGCGCCTGGTCACGGCCTCGATCGACGAGGGGCTCAACGACCGAATGTTCATCGTTCCCGGGCTCGGCGACGCCGGTGACCGCCAGTTCGGCGGCATGCCCCGGTTCTGAGGGCGGCACCCGGTTGGTGCCGGGTCGGGCGGGTCCGTGCGCGGTGGTGCGCGGACCCGCTACCGTCTCCGGCCATGACTGGTGTTGCGCTCGCCGAGGAGTTGTTGCTCCTCGCCTACGACGACACGACCGGCAAGGCGACCATGCCGCGAATCAGCCTGGACCTGGGCATGGCCGCCGCGGTGCTGGTCGAGCTGGCCCTGGCCGGCCGGATCGCGTACGCCGACGGATCGTTGGCAGTGATCGACCCGACGCCCACCGGCGAGCCGGTCGCCGACGAGGTGTTGGGCCGGGTCGCGGCCGACACCCCGCACAGCCCGGCCTCCTGGGTGCAGCGCCTGCGGCACGGCCTGCGGGACCGGATCCTCGGGGATCTGTGCAGCCAGGGTGTGGTCCGCGACGTCGACGAGACCGAGTTGGGCTTCATCCACGTGCACCGCTACCCGGTCGTGGACGCCTCCGTCGAGGCGGAGACCCGGCAGCGGCTGGCCGAGGCCCTGGCCGGCGCGGCGGCCCCGGACGAGCGGACCGCCGCACTGGCCACCCTGGTCGTGGTGCTGCGGATGGAGTCCGCGCTCGGGGTGAGCGGCGACACCGCCGCCGACGCGCGCCGTCGGCTGGAGGAGATCGCCACCGGAGCCGGCTTCTCTGGTGAGGTGAGCACCGACGACTCGGTGGTCCGTCCCTCGGTCGGCCTGGTCGTCGCCGCTCTGGGCCGCGCCGTCGACCAGGCCCTCGGCCCGCGCCGCTGACCGTCGGACCGACCCCGCTCGGCCTGCCCTTTGCTCTGCACCCGCGGAGGCGCCACCCGGCTCTGCACCCGCGGAGGCGCCACCCGGCTCTGCACCCGCGGAGGCGCCGCACCCGGCCGCTCTGCACCCGCCGGGCGCCGTCCTTTGCTCTGCACCCGCCGAGGCGCCACCGGGCGACAGGTGACCGGCGCCTCCGCGGGTGCAGAGCAAAGGACGGACTTGTGGTGGGTGGGACCTGCGGGCTCAGATGCCAAGGGCAGCGCTGACCTCGCCGCGGAGCGCCGCGACGGCCGACGCCGCCCGGCTGCGGGCCGCCCGCACGTCACCGTCGACGACCGGTTCCACCACCTCGAGGTACGCCTTGAGCTTCGGCTCGGTCCCGGACGGGCGGATCACCACCCGGGCCACAGCGGTCCGCAGGATCACCACGTCCGCCTCGGGTAGCAGGTCCCGGACGCTGTCGACCGGCTGCCCGAGCAGGGTGGTCGGGGTGGCCGCCCGGATCCGGGCCATCGCGTCGACGATCACCCGCAGGTCGTCCACCCGGACGGAGAGCTGGTCGGTGTGGTGCACGCCGAACTCGGCGGCCAGCTCGTCCAGCCGGTCGGTCAACGTGCGGCCCTGCGTCTTGAGTCCGGCGGCCAGCTCGGCCACGGTCAGCGCGGCGGTGATGCCGTCCTTGTCCCGGACGTGCTCCGGGGCGACGCAGTAGCCGAGCGCCTCCTCGTAGCCGAAGACCAGCGGCGCGCTGCCACCGCCGGCCCGCACGATCCACTTGAAGCCGGTAAGTGTCTCGTTGTAGGGCAGGCCCCGGGCCGCGCACATCGCTCGCAGCAGGGACGACGACACGATGGTGGTGGCGTAGAGCCCGGTCACCCCACGGCGCATCAGGTGGTCGGCGAGCAGGACACCCACCTCGTCGCCGCGCAGCATCCGCCAGCCGTCGCGGTCGTCCCGGACGACCACCGCGCACCGGTCGGCGTCCGGGTCGTTGGCGATGGCGAGGTCCGCGCCGGTTGAGTCGGCCAGCGCGATCAGCCGGTCCACCGCCCCCGGCTCCTCCGGGTTGGGAAACGACACAGTCGGAAACGCCGGGTCCGGCTCGGCCTGGTCGGGCACCACACCGGGAACCGGGAAACCAGCGCGGGCGAAGGCGGCGGTGAGCACCGCCGCGCCCACCCCATGCAATGGGGTGTACGCCACCATCAGGTCCCGGGACCCGTCCGGGTCGATCACGGCGGTGGCCCGTTCCACGTACGAGGCGACCAGGTCGTCGCCGAGCACCTGCCCGGGCTGGCCCAGCGGCACCTGGGTCAGCGGCCCGACCGCTCGGATGGCCGCTTCGATGCCGGCGTCGGCGGGCGGCACAATCTGCGCCCCCGCGCCCAGTTCACCGCCCAGCTCCGCGCCGAGGTAGACCTTGTAGCCGTTGTCCTGGGGCGGGTTGTGGCTGGCCGTGACCATCACCCCGGCGACCCCGCCGAGGTGGCGCACGGCGTACGCCAGCACCGGGGTGGGCAGCGGGCGGGGCAGCAGCAACGCCGGACGGCCCGCCCCGGTCGCCACCTGGGCGGTCCGCTCGGCGAACTGCCGGGAGCCGTGCCGAGCGTCGTACCCGATCACCAGGGGGCCGGTGCCACCCTGGGCCGCGAGCCAGCCGACCAGGCCGGCAGCGGCCTGGGTGACCACGGCGAGGTTCATTCCGTTCGGGCCGGCGCGCAGTGGGCCGCGCAGGCCCGCGGTGCCGAAGGTCAGCGGGCCGGCGAACCGGTCGGCCAGCTCGGGGGCGCTCGCCGGCAGCCGGTCGAGCACCGCCGTCAGCTCGGCCCGGCTGGCCGGGTCGGGGTCGTCGGCGAGCCAGCGTCGGGCTTGCTCGCGAATGTCGTCGATGTCAGTGGTGTCCGCCGCCATGCCCCTTGATAGCACGGCGGCGGATCACCGCTGGCGGTTCCCTCCGGCTCAGCCTTCCCCGGTGAGCTGGAACGTCTTGACCATTTCGTCGAAGATCGGCTTGCTCTCGGCGAACTTGGCGTCGTTTGCGGTGAGGTAGAACGAGTACGCCTTGCCGTCCTGTGCCACGCCGAGCCAGATGCCGTGCCGCATGGTGTCGCCCGCGCCGCAGGTGTACTCGAATTCGGCGGCCGGCTTGTCGGCCAGTTGGGTCTCCCTGGAGGCGACCTGCGCGTACGGCTTGACGCAGGAGGTGCTCCTGGTCTGCAGGCCGTTCGCGGCCGTCTCGGCCCAGCGGTTGGAGTCGCTGGACCACTTCTCGGTGATGATGCGGACCTTGCGGCCGCTGTCCTCCGGGTCGATGTAGTCGGTGTACGAGCCGCCGCTGGCCTTCTTCCAACCCTTCGGCACCATGACCTGGATGCCGCGGGCGGTGTGCTCCTGCATCTCGACCGTGGGAGCCGCCGGGGCGGACGCGGTGGGCTGGGCCGCCGGGGTGTTCGGCGGGGGGTCGTCGCCGCTGGACAGGGCCACCACGGTGAGCAGCAGCACGACGGCCAACCCGCCGGCCGCGGCGAGCTGCACCTTGCGGGGCCAGCCCTTGACCGTGCTGACGAGCTGACCACCGGTGGCGCGGACCTTGCCGAGAGCGCCGCCGCCCGGCGCGGCGGGCGAGGTGGCCCAGGGCTGGCCGGTGCCCGGCACCGACCACTGGTTGCCGCCGCCGTAGGTGCCGCCGACGCGCGGGCTGGCCTGCGGTGCGCCGCCGATGCGTTGGGTGGCCTCCGGTGCGCCGCCGTAGCCGACCTGCTGGGTGGCATCGGCCGGGCTGCCGTAACTGACCCGCTGGGTGGCGTCCGGGTGTGCGCCGGCGTCCACCCGCTGGGTGGCGTCGGCGCTGCCGCCGTAGGTGCGCCCGCTGGGCGGCTGGTCGGGGCCGGGCATCGCGCCGGTGGGCGTGTGCAGCGGGCCGGCCAACGCGTCGGCGCTTGTCTCGTCGAACCCGCTGCCGGCGACCGGGGTGACCGGCTGTGGGCGTTCGCCCCGGCGTAGCGCGGCCAGCCGGTCGGTCAGGGACTCGTTCGGGGCCAGCATCGCCGGGCCGCCGATCTGGTTGTCCGGCTTCGGCTCCGGCTGGGCCGGTGGGAGGACGGGCACCGGGCGTTGCTGCACCGGCACCACTGCGTACGGGTCGGTGACCGAGTGCACCGAGGTCGCGGTGCTGCCGAGCGGGCCGGCGAGCAACTCGCGCAGCATGGCCCGGGAGGCGTGCACGTCCAGTCGGCGGGCCGGGTCCTTCTCCAACAGGCCCATGAGCACGCGGGTCAGCGGGCCGCTGCGCTGCGGCGGGGCGGGCGGGTCCTCGACCACGGCGTGCATGGTCTCGATCGGGTCACCCTTGTCGAACGGGGGCCGCCCCTCCACCGCCGTGTACAGCGTCACACCCAGCGAGAAGAGGTCGCTCGGCGGGCCGAACTCCTGGCCCATGGCCCGCTCGGGCGAGATGAAGTGCGGCGAGCCGAGCACCATGCCGGGGGTGGTGAGCTGCACGTCGGTGGGCATCCGGGCGACCCCGAAGTCGGTCAGCACGCAACGCCCGTCGGTGCAGATCAGCACGTTGGCCGGCTTGACGTCGCGGTGCAGCACGCCGATCGCGTGCGCCACCTCCAACGCGCCGAGCAGCGCGATGCCGATCTTGGCGACGGCGCGGGGCGCGACCGGCCCGTCCTCGATCACCATGTCGGCGAGGCTGCGGGCGTCCAGCAGCTCCATCACGATCCACGGCCGACCGGCCTCGGTGACCACGTCGTACACCTGCACCACGGCCGGGTGCTGGATGGCGGCGGCGGCCCGCGCCTCACGCAGGGTGCGTTCGTACATGGCGTCGCGGTCGCTTGGGGCCAGCCCCGGGGGCAGGACGACCTCCTTCACCGCCACGTCGCGGCGGAGCAGGGTGTCGGTGGCGCGCCACACCGTGCCCATGCCGCCGTTGCCCACCGAGGACCGCAGCGCGTACCGGTCACCGATGGTGGTGCCTGGTGCTGCGCGGCCGTTGGCGGGACTGACTGGTCCGCCGCTCCACGTCGGGATCTGAGTCACAGAAAAGCCACCGGGGGAAATCGAGGGGGGCTGGGACACAACCCCCCTATCTTGCTGGTTCCGACGCCCGATGCGAAAGCCGACGCGACGGACGTTTGTCGAAGTCGACAGAAAGTACTGCTCCGTTCACCTCCTGTGGGCGGGTCGGAATCCGCTGTGCGGTATCCCTCCCCCCGGCGGCTGCCTGCGCGTCCTACCATCCGGGGATGAGTGAACGGCGGTCAAGCGAGTCCGGTTTTCCGATCAAGGGCGTCTACACGGGTGCCGACCTTCCGGAGGATCTGGACTCCAGGCTGGGCGCCCCCGGCGAGTTTCCGTACACCCGGGGGGTTTATCCCACCATGTACACCTCCCGTCCGTGGACCATGCGCCAGTACGCCGGCTTCGGCACCGCCACCGAGTCCAACGCGCGCTACCACCAACTGTTGCGGGCCGGCACGATGGGCCTCTCGGTCGCCTTCGACCTGCCGACCCAGATGGGCTACGACTCGGACGAGCCGATCGCGCACGGCGAGGTCGGCAAGGTGGGCGTCGCGATCGACTCCATTGAGGACATGCGGCTGCTCTTCGCCGACATCCCGCTGGACAAGGTCTCCACCTCGATGACCATCAACGCGCCCGGCTCGGTGCTGCTGCTGCTCTACCAGCTCGTCGCCGAGGAGAACGGGGTGCCCGGCGTGGCGCTCAACGGCACCATCCAGAACGACATCCTCAAGGAGTACATCGCCCGGGGCACCTACATCTTCCCGCCGAAGCCGTCGCTGCGCCTGGTCGCGGACACGTTCGCGTACTGCCGCAAGGAGGTGCCGAAGTGGAACACCATCTCCATCTCCGGCTACCACATGGCCGAGGCCGGCGCGACGCCCGCGCAGGAGATCGCGTTCACCCTGGCCAACGGCGTCGAGTACGTGCGGGCGGCGCTGGCCGCCGGGCTCGCGGTGGACGACTTCGCACCCCGGCTGTCGTTCTTCTTCGTGGCCCGCACCACACTGCTGGAGGAGGTGGCGAAGTTCCGCGCCGCCCGGCGGATCTGGGCCCGACTGATGCACGACGACTTCGGCGCCAGGGATCCGAAGTCGATGATGCTGCGGTTCCACACCCAGACGGCCGGCGTGCAGCTCACCGCGCAGCAGCCGGAGGTCAACCTGGTCCGGGTGGCGGTGCAGGGGCTGGGCGCGGTGCTCGGCGGCACGCAGTCGCTGCACACCAACAGCTTCGACGAGGCCATCGCACTGCCCACCGAGAAGGCCGCCCGGCTCGCGCTGCGGACCCAGCAGGTGCTGGCGTACGAGACCGACCTGACCGCCACCGTCGACCCCTTCGCCGGCTCCTACGTGGTGGAGGCGATGACCGCCGAGATCGAGGCCGCCGCCCTGGAGTTGATGGAACGGGTGGCCGATCACGGTTCGGCGGTGGACGCCATCGAGGCCGGGTTCCAGAAGCGGGAGATCGAGCAGTCCGCGTACCGGATCGCGCAGGAGATCGACTCGGGTGAGCGGGTGGTGGTCGGGCTCAACCGGTTCACGGTGGACGAGGAGGAGCCGTACGAGCCGTTGCGCGTCGACCCGACGATCGAGGCGGCCCAGGCCGAGCGGCTGGCGCGGCTGCGCTCCGAGCGGGACGCCGACGCCGTGACGCGGGCCCTCGCCGACCTACGCGCCGCGGCGGAGGGCTCGGACAACGTGCTCTACCCGATGAAGGAGGCGCTGCGGGCCCGGGCCACCGTGGGTGAGGTCTGCGGGACGTTGCGCGAGGTGTGGGGGCTGTACCGGCCCACCGACCGCTTCTGACCGTTTCCGGTCGCGGACGCGGTGTGTCGGCCGGGCCTGGCGGGTACCGGGACGGGGGAACACGGACGCACACGGTGTGCGCCCGTGGCGGACGGCGCCATGTGAGCGTCCCTATCCGGCTGGTTGCGGAGTGTGGTCGGCTAATTGTCGGAGTGTCAGTTCATCACCCCGACTAATGCGACAATTCGCACCAGGACCCGCGCGTGTGCCACCAGCTTCACGGCCGCCGCGATTGGTTACGCGTTGTAGGAGGTGAGGGACGGATGGCGGCGTTCGACGGCGATCTACCTGCTGTCCCAGGCATCTCCGAGCGCCCAGAACGGGGCATACGTGACGCTGTGCGGTCTGATCATTACCGTAGCGAGGTTGCGCAGCGTCACCGTCGGAGGTCTAGGCTGTCTGCTGTCCCCGATGATCCATCCGTTTCTACTGATCGAGAATTCGACGTGACGAGTGCGTTGACGCTGCCCACGGATGGCCAGCTGGCGTCGTCCTGGCGGGAGCTGCCCCCGGGATCCGAGCCACTGCCCCGCGAGCTGGACCACCTCCTAGCGCTCCGCGTGCCGGGGCTGATCGCTACCCGCCGTCACCTCCACTCGCACCCTGAGCTCTCCGGCTCCGAGTTCGAGACGGCCGCACTGATCGCCCGCGAGCTCTCGCTGGCCGGGCTCAACCCGCGCCTGCTGCCCAAGGGCAACGGCGTGATCTGCGACGTCAACGGCCGGCCGGACGGCCCCGTGATCGCACTGCGCGCCGACATCGACGCCCTGCCACTCGACGACTCCAAGGACGTGCCCTACCGGTCGACAGTGGCGGGCGTCTGCCACGCCTGCGGCCACGACGTGCACACCACGATCCTGCTCGGCGTCGGCATGCTGCTGGCCCAACTCGCGGACCTCGGTGAGTTGGACGGGCGGGTCCGGCTCATCTTCCAGCCGGCCGAGGAGATCCTGCCCTGCGGCTCGCTCGAGGTCATCGAGGCCGGTGGTCTGGACGACGTGGTGCAGATCTTCGCGCTGCACTGCGACCCGAACCTGCCGGTGGGGCGGGTCGGGCTGCGGGTCGGCCCGATCACCGCGGCCGCCGACAACGTCACCGTCCGGCTCTCCGGTCCGGGCGGGCACACCGCCCGCCCGCACCTGACCGTCGACCTGGTCGACGCGCTCGGCCGGTTGGTCACCGAGGTGCCCGCCCTGGTCAGCCGCCGGGTGCCGGCCAACAGTGGTCTGCTGCTGGTCTTCGGCCACGCCTCGGCCGGCACCCGCTACAACGTCATCCCCTCCGAAGCGAGCGCCTCCGGCACCCTGCGGGTGATGGACCGCGACACGTGGGAGCAGGCACCCAAGATCGTCGCTCAGGTGGTCCGGGACGTGATCGCGCCGACCGGTGCCACCGTCGACCTGGAATACCTGCGCGGCCGGCCGCCGGTGTCCAACGACGCCCAGGCCATCCAGGTGCTGACCGCAGCCACCGCCGCCGCGCTCGGCCCGCAGGGGATCGCCGAGACACCGCAGAGCATGGGCGGCGAGGACTTCTCCTGGTATCTGGAGTACGTCCCCGGCGCCCTCGCCCGGCTCGGTGTGGGTCGCTCGGGCCCCAACGTCGACCTGCACCGGGCAAGCTTCGACGTGGACGAGCGGGCCATCCCCGCCGGCGTACGCGTCATGGTGCAGACCGCGCTGCGGGCACTGGCGGCGGCGCGCTGACCGGAGCGGTCGGGATCGGGGCCTTCCTGCGCCGACGCAGCACCAGCAGCAACGCCGCCACCGGCACGCCGAATGCCACGAGCCACGGCAGCAGCGCCCCCAGCACGGTGAGCAGGACGGTCAACGAGACGACGAACGCCCTCCAGCCGCCCTTGAGCCCGACCAGGAAGCCGGTCTCGGCCTTCTCCTCGGTGGCCTTCGCCGCCGGCCCGACGAGCGTCACGGTGATCGTGGAGAGGGCGGTCAGGTCGGCCAGTCGCCGTTTCTTGGCCTCCAGCGACGCCAGGTCGGCCTCGCGGCGACCCAACTCGTTCTCCAACGACACCAGGTCGGTGATCGAGCTGGCGCGGGCCAGCAACCGGCGGGCGCTGTCCACCCTGGCCCGCTGACTGGTGATGCGCGCGTCGAGGTCGACGATCGCCTCGGTGGCGTCCTCGGTGCTGATCTCCCGGCTCAGCTGGCTGCCGCGCGTCGCGATCTCGTCCACCACAGCTGTGAACTTCTCCGCCGGCACCCGCAACTCCAACTCCGCCACCGCGTCGGCGCCGGCACTGCGCCGCTGGTCACCGCCGACGAAGCCACCCGCTCGGGTGACCAGGGTGGTCACCTCCCGGGCTTCGGCGTCCACATCGTCCACCTGCACCCGCATCGAACCGGTGTAGATGATGGCCCGCTGGTCGACCCGCAGGTCCGCCGCGCCGGTGCCGGCCTCCTGGGGTGCCCCGGCCCCGCCCTTCTGCGGGTCCGCCGCGGCCTCGGGTGCTCCCATCGCGTTGTCCCGCTTCGCGGCGTCGCCGTTCGCCGGGGCGTCGGCCGCGGTGCCCGTCGATCCGTCGTCGCCGGCCCCGCACCCGGTCAACAGCAGCGCTGCCGCCAGTGCCGTTGCCGCCAGCAGTGTGCCGCGGCGTCGTACCGCCTGTCCGTCCATCCCCGCTCCCATCGTCGTGATCCGGTGTGGTGATAGCTCGGACGCGGCGCACGCGTCGGCTGGTTCCGGCAGACTGCGCTGAGGACATCACGATTCGATAATCGAGGAGTCACGATGCGGCTCACCAAGTACGCCCACTCCTGCCTCCGGGTGGAACACGACGGGGGAGTGCTCGTCGTCGACCCCGGCGTGTTCAGCGACTCCGCGACGGCGTTGGACGGTGCGGACGCGGTGCTGATCACCCACGAACACCCCGACCACCTCGACCTGGCCGCGGTGCGCCGGCAACTGGACAGGCAGCCGTTCCCGATCCACGGGCCGGCCTCGCTCGCCGGCGCACTCGGCGACACGGCCGAGACGCTGCGCCCGGTCGCCCCCGGTGAGTCGTTCACCGCCGCCGGGGTCGCCGTCCGCGCGTACGGGGGGCGACACGCGGTGATCCACCCTGACATCCCGGTGATCGACAACCTCGGTTATCTGATCAACGACGTGGTCTACCACCCTGGCGACTCCCTGGTGGTGCCCGACGAGACACCCGTCGACACCCTCTTCGCGCCGATCCACGCCCCCTGGTCGAAGTTCTCCGAGGTGGTCGACTTCATCCGCGCGGTCGCGCCCCGGCGCGCGTACGCCCTGCACGACGCCTTGCTCAACGACAACGGGCTGGGCGTGCTCGACCGGCAGTACACCGCGTTGTCCGGCACCGAGTACCAGCGGCTGGAGCCCGGCAGCCGGGTGGACGTCTGACCCGATGCCCGGCCCCTCAGCGGAGCTGGTGCAGCAGCTCTACCGCATCCCACCGGACCGGTTCGTGGCCGCCCGGGACGCCGCCGTGGCCGAGGCCCGCCGGGCCGGCGATCCGGGCACCGCCCGACAGGTGGCCCGACTACGTCGTCCGACCGTGGCCGCCTGGCTGGTGAACCTGCTCGCCATCCAACGCCCGGAGCTGGTCGCCGACCTGGTTCAGCTCGCCGACGCGCTGCGTACCGCCCAGCGCGAGCTGCGGGGTGCCCGACTGCGGGAGTTGTCCGCGCAGCGCCGGGCGGTGGTCGGCGCCCTGGTCGCCGAGGTCCGCAGGCTCGCGGCGGCGGAGCCGGACGCCCCACCGGCCAGCCGGCTGCCACTGGCCGAGGTGGAGGCCACCCTGAACGCCGCGTTCTCCGACGTCGAGGTCGCCGAGCAGGTCCGGGCCGGCCGCCTGCTCCGGGCGACCAGCTACGCCGGCTTCGGCGAGGTGCCCCGGCCACAGCTGAGGCTGGTCACCGGCGAGGACGAGGAGCCGGCGGAGGAACGCCCGACCCGCCGGCCGACTGCCCAGCGGGGGCGTCCCGAGGCGGTGCCCCGCACGGACCGGTCGGCGGAGCGCGCCGAGCAGGCCGAACGGACCGCGCAGCGGGCCGCCCGCGCCGAGCGGGCCCGGCAGCGCCGTGCCCTGGATCGGGAGCTGGCCAAAGCCCGGACCGACCAGCAGCGCGCGGAGGCCGAGCTGACCGAGGCGGCCGGGCAGGAGCGGGACGACGCTGCCGTACTCGATGGGATCGAGGCCGAACTGGCCGAACTGGAGCGGCGGCGGGCGGTCGCCGAGCAGGATCTCAGCCGGGCCAAACTCGCTCGGCGTGCCGCCGAGCGGGCGGTCACCGTGGCGCGGCGGCGTGCGGGTGAGGTGGAGGCGGCGGTCGAGGCGTTGGCCGCCGAAGAGGGGGATGCGGACGCGGGCGGTGGCGCGGCAGACTGACCATCGATGGACGACGACGAGTGTGCGGGCCGTCCAGGGCGGGTGACCCCGGGTCGGGGCCCCGTCGTGGTCGACGGACCGGGCTGCCCCAGAGGGTTGCTCGGATGACACCGGAGCAGGTCGCTGCCGCCAGCAAGCCCGTCGTGCTGGACCTGGGCGACGCGTTCGCCCGGGACCCGGCCACGTTGCGTCGTGCCCGGCTGCTCGGCATCTCCGGCTGGGCGTTCTACATCAGTGGCCGGGCCGGCGCGCTCGGCGACGTGCGGGCCGAGACGGCCGCCGCCGCTCTCGGGTTCATCGCCCCGGACGCGGTCGCCGACGGCTGGGACGCCGCCGCCCGGGTCGTCCCGCCCGTCGAGGTGGCGGCGGCGAGCCTCGCCGAGTGCTGCCGGTGGGGGTCGCAGCAGCTCGATGCCCTGCCCACCACCGAGCGCCTGGCGGTGCTCGTCGAGCGGGCGGTGGCGGCGGCGGACGCCAGCGGGATGCCGCTCTTCGCCGCGTGGCGGGTCATGCCACTGCCGGATCTCTCCCCGGGTGCCCGGAGTGCCGCCGGGCTGCGACTGCTGCGGGAACACTTCACCGGTGCCTACCTGCTGGCCGTACGCGCCGCCGGGATGACCCCGCTGGAGGCCGTGCTGGCCGGCCCGGAGGGGGAGGCCGGGGCGGTGGCCTGCGGCTGGCCGCCGCCCTACCCGCCGATCGGGCCGTTGGTGCGCCGACGACTCTGGGCGGAGGCGGTGACCAACCGTCTCGTCGCGCCGGCGTTCACGGCTCTCGGCCCGGCGGACGGCGCCGAGCTGGTGGAGTTGCTGCACCGCACCCGGGCCGACCTCGCCGCCGGTGTGTGATTGCCGACCCCGGTCGGGCCCGCCCTCCGGTCCGGTCGGCGGCGGGAGCAGACTGGAGGCGTGCGAGACGCGCTGCTACGCCGACGCGGTGCCGGTGGGGCGGGACCGCAGCTCGGTGACGTAGTCGTCCGGGGCGCCCGCCTTCTCGGCGGCGTTCGCGATCTCGGACACATACCACGAGGTCGGCAGGCCGCCCTCGTACCCGTTGAAGACGTAGATCCACGCGGTCACGTCGCCGTCGAGGGTGGAGACCCGGACGTGCAGCTTGCGGTACGTGCCGGCGGTCACGCCCTCGATCTCGTCGAGCTGGCCCGCGTCGTACGGGTGGATGTCGTAGAGCGCCACGAAGACCCGGTCACCGGGCGACTCGACGAGGGTGCTGACCGCGCCCTCCCAGCCGATCACGTCCGCCCCGGCGAAGGTCAGCCGCCAGCCCTCCAGCCAGCCGGTGCCCACCATCGGCGAATGCGGACAGTAGGCACGCATCCGGGCAGGGTCGAGATTTGAGCCGTAGGCGGCGTGATGACGCACGGCGATGACGATAGCCCGGCGGACGGGTGGGGGAGAATACGACAGTGCGTGTCGAATGCGCTCGGGAGAACAAAGTCACTGTGAAAATGGACGAAGGGCGAACGCTGTGAGCCGGATCGTGATCATCGGCGGGGGGCCGGCCGGGTACGAGGCGGCCCTGGTCGCCGCCCAGCTGGACGCCGATGTCACAGTGGTCGAGGCCGACGGGGCGGGCGGCGCGTGTGTGCTCTCCGACTGCGTACCGTCGAAGACGTTCATCGCCAGCTCCCAGGTGGTCACCGGCTACCGGGACACCGAGGAGTTCGGGGTGCACTCGGACGGCCTGGAGGCGGTCACCGTCGACGCGCGGGCCGTGCACGAGCGGGTCAAGCGGTTGGCGCTGGCGCAGTCCGCCGACATCCACGCCAAGCTGCTCAAGGCCGGCGTCACCGTCGTGGCCGGCACCGCGCGGCTCGGCGAGGACGCCCTCGGGCACACCCACCGGGTCGTCGTGACTCCCGCGGACGGCGGCGAGGAATACTCCATCGCGGCGACCACCGTGCTGGTGGCCACCGGCTCGACACCCCGCCAGTTGCCCACCGCCGTCCCGGACGGCGAGCGCATCCTGACCTGGCGCCAGGTGTACGACCTACCGGAGCTGCCCGAGCACCTGATCGTGGTCGGTTCCGGTGTCACCGGTGCGGAGTTCGCCAGCGCGTACCTGGCGATGGGGGTCCAGGTCACCCTCGTGTCCAGTCGCGACCGGGTGATGCCGCACGAGGACGCCGACGCCGCGTCCGCCATCGAACGGGTCTTCCGCAACCGGGGCATGGAGATCCTCAACAACTCCCGGGCCGACGCGGTCCGGCGTACCGCCGACGGCGTCGAGGTGGAGCTCTCCGACGGCCGCAGGGTCACCGGCTCGCACGCGCTGATCACGGTCGGGTCCATCCCGAACACGGCCAACCTGGGCCTGACCGAGTACGGCGTGGAGCTGGGCCGGGGCGGCTACGTGACAGTCGACCGGGTCTCCCGCACCAACGTGCCCGGCATCTACGCCGCCGGCGACTGCACCGGGGTGCTGCTGCTGGCCAGCGTCGCCGCGATGCAGGGTCGGATCGCCATGTGGCACGCGCTCGGTGAGGCGGTGCGCCCGCTGCGGCTGCGTACCGTCGCCGCGAACGTCTTCACCGACCCGGAGCTGGCCACGGTGGGCGTCTCGCAGGACGAGGTGGACGCGGGCAAGACCCCGGCCCGGCAGGTGATGTTGCCGCTGTCCGGCAACGCCCGGGCGAAGATGGACGATCTCTCCGACGGCTTCGTGAAACTGTTCTGCCGTCCGGCCAGCGGCCAGGTGATCGGCGGTGTGGTGGTCGCGCCGAAGGCCAGCGAGCTGATCCTGCCCATCACCATGGCCGTGGAGAACAACCTGACGGTCAACGAGCTGGCCCAGACCATCACCATCTACCCGTCGCTGTCCGGCTCGATCACCGAGGCGGCCCGCCAGCTCATGCTGCACGAACTGGAGTGACCCGCCGGGTCTGGGCCATCGCCACCGTGGCCAGCACCGCCACCTCGGTGAGGATGAGCAGGCGTTCGGCCAGGCCGATGAGCACCCGGTCGCCGGGGTAGGCGGACCAGACCATGGCCGCCGCCAGGGCCAGGCTGAACAGGACGAGGGTGCGGAGCGTCCGGGCCGCGGGGGCCAGATCCGGTCGGCGGGCGAGCAGCCAACCGCCGACCGGCAGCGCCAGGAAGGCGACGACCGAGGCGTACCGGTGGACGTACGCGGCGGTGGTCATGGCGGTGCCGGGCTCGTTCGTCGGCACCAGTGCGGCCAGCAGCAGCCCGCCCACCCACCCGCCGAGCAGCAGCTCGGCGGTCCCAGCGCGCGGTCGGGGCGGGCCGGTGCGGCGCAGCCCGTACAGCAGCGCCACCGTGGCGAGCGCCAGCACCACCATGGCGACGTCGATGACGCCGCCCCGGTCGGAGACCGCGAAGTCGCTGATGGTCAGCGCCCACGGGTTGAGGTCGTCGTTGACTTCGAGGTGACCGATCACGGTGAGCAGTGCCGCCAGGGCGATCCCGCCGAGCGCCAGCAGGCCGGTGTTCCGGGTTCCAGGCATGACTCAGCCTGTCGCCGCTGACACCCGAGCCGGATCCGGGACGGACACCGAGATCGCCCCGAGAGACGACCCCTAGAGGCATCCGGAGAGTCGGTGTGGTCCCCTCAGGTGCGGCCGTGTGTTGGCCTCTCCACAGGCGGCCATCGCTCGGTCAGGCAACGTTCAGGCGGATGTTCCCGATGCGGGCGACGACGTCGAGGTGGCCCCCGAGTCCAGTGACGTAGGCACGGAGTGTTTCCAGGCTGGTGTGCTCGCCATTCTCGATCTGGCTGATCCTCGCCTGGGTTAGCCCGGCGGCCTCGGCGAGCTGGGTTTGGGTCATGCCCAACTGCTTACGGATCTCCGCCAGCTGCGCACCGCTGACTGACGCCAACATCTGCTCGCGCTGCTGAGCCCGTCGGGCAACCCGCTCCGGATGATCCCAGGACGGGTCGAGCTCCCGGGCCTTCGCCTTCACGTCCCGCCAGTCAGTTCCACCGGTCATCGTTGTGTGCCTTTCAGGCTGATGAGGTGCTCCTGAAACCGATCGTCCGCCAAGGGTACGGCCGTCTGGTACCAACTCTGCCACTGGCCAGACTTGTCCCCGGCAACCAGGAAGACCGCCGCTCGGAGTGGATCGAAAGCGAAGATCATGCGGACCTCCGTGAAACCAGCGGACCCAGGTCGCAGCTCTTTCATGTGGTGGAAGGAGCTGCCTTTGAGGCGGTCGACCAATGGACGCCCGAGCGCCGGCCCGTGTTCCGTCAGGAGGTCGATTGCCTCACTGATGAGATCGGCACTGGCGGGATCCGTCCTGCAGAGGTCGAGGAACCACTCCTCGACCTGAGGATGAAGTTTGACGTCCCACATCGTGTCAATATAAGTCCAGCTTATACCCGAAGGGCGGGCCGACACTCAGTCGATGGGGATGTCTGCTCCGGCGGCGCGGGCGTGGCGGGCACTGAGCAGCGTCATGGCCCAGCCTGCCGCGGCGAACCCGACGGCGGCGGCGGTGGCGATGATGGCCAGCCGCCACGCCGACTCGGTGAGCGCGGTGCCGCCGAGGTGCCCGACCAGCGCGCCGTAGGTGGCCCAGCCCAGCGCGGCGACTGCCTCGTAGAGCACGAACAGCCGGTACGGGTAGCGGCTGCGGCCGGCCGAGAAACAGGCCGCCATCCGGCCGCCGGGCACGAACCGGCAGAGCAGGATGACCATCGGCCCGGGTTGGCGCAGCCCCTTGGTGACCCGACTGGCCACTCGGCGGGCCCGGCTCAGCTCGGCGTGCCGGGGTGCCCGCCGGTCCGGTGCGTTGCGTCCGAGCAGGTAGCAGGCCAGGTCGCCGGCGAAGACGCCGAGTGCGCCGACGGCGATGGTGACCGGCAGGTTGAGCCCGCCGTAGACGGTGAGCGCACCACTGGTGATCATGACGATCTGGGTGGGGATCACCGGGACGAAGGCGTCCGCGATCAGCAGGGCGAGCAGCACCAGGTACGCCCACGTCGGCGATGCGACGTCAGTCAGTAGTTCGGGCACGCCTGCCACCTCGCCGAATGCGGCCGATTGGGTGCCCTGAGCCTGACGGCGTGTCCGGCGTCACGGTGGACAGGCCCGGCCCGTCGTGACGGTCGACACGACAGGACCCACCCGGATACAACGAGGCGAACCAGTCTCGGGTGACGGGTCCGGTGCCCGTCCCACCCGTGCCGGACCGGTCGGCGAATCGGCGTACGTCGGCGTACCGTTGACGGGCGCGGCCCACGCCCGTCGGGTCCCCCGTTCCTGACGAATCGGGCCGCGAGGGCCGCCGGCGGGTCCCGCGCCGGCGGCCCACCTCCTCCCTCGCCGCCGCGAATCCGGGTGCGCCCCCGGTCGTCCGGCGAGTACGGTCGCCGTATGCGCAGTGCGGTAGTGGTGACCACGACGCCGGGAATCCCCGGCGCGCCGCTCTGACGTAACCACCGTCGACCAGGCCCCGGGGCGATCCGCCCCGGAGGGCCGCGCGCCGAACGGAGCCCAGGTCGCCTCCGGGTCGTACCCGATCCAGGAGCCCGACATGATCGACCACCGCAGGCTCGGCCGCGAGCTGGACCTCTTCGTCTCCGATCCGTTGGCCGGCGCCGGCCTGCCGATCTGGCTGCCGGCCGGCGCCGCCGCCCGGCACGCCGTGGAGGAGTACCTCCGGGAGCTGGAACGCCGCTCCGGCCACCAGCACGTCTACTCGCCCCCGCTGGGTAAACGCGAACTGTTCGAACTCTCCGGGCACCTCGGCTACTTCGCCGACGACATGTTCCCGCCGATGCGGCTGAGCGCGGACGACGAGTTCGTGCTCCGGCCGGCGCTCTGCCCGCACCATGCCCTGGTCTTCCGCGCCCGGGGTCGCTCCTATCGCGAGCTGCCGCTGCGGATCGCGGAGTTGGGCGGAATGTACCGCTCGGAGCGTTCCGGGGTGCTCGGCGGGCTGTCCCGGGTACGCGCCATCTCGCTCAACGACGCGCACACCTTCTGCGCCCCCGAGCAGGTGGGCGGGGAGGTCGTCGAGATCCTCCGGCTGATCCGCGCCGCGCACGCCGCGCTCGGCGTCCGTCCGGCCGGCTTCCGGCTGTCGCTGCGTGGACCGGGCGAGAAGTACGTCGGCGACGACGCGCAGTGGGGCCTCGCGGAGGACCTGCTCCGCAGCGCGCTGGCCGGGGTGGAGTACGTCGAGGCGCCGGGGGAGGCGGCCTTCTACGGCCCGAAGATCGACATTCAGATCGTCGACGCCGCCGGCCGCGAGTCGACCATCTCCACCATCCAACTGGACTTCGACAAGCCGGAACGGTTCGACCTGTCGTACACCGACTCGGACGGCAGCCGGCGTCGACCGGTCATGGTGCACCGCAGCCTCGTCGGCAGCATGGAGCGGCTTTTCGCGTACCTCATCGAGGTGCACGAGGGCGCCTTCCCGGCCTGGTACGCGCCGGTCCAGCTGGTCCTGCTGCCGGTCGACACCGGGCAGGCCGACGCGGCGGCCGACCTGGCCCGGCGGGCCGTCGACGCCGGCCTGCGGGTCGAGGTGGACGTCGCCGGCTCGCTGGGCGCCCGGATCCGGGACGCGGCCCGCCGCCGTATCCCGTACCTCGGGGTGTTGGGTGCCCGGGAGGCGGCCGACGGGCGCCTCGCGCTGCGTCTGCGCGGCGGTCGGTCCCTGGATCCGATGCCCGCGGACGCGGCGCTCGCCCTGATCGGCGGGCAGGTCGCCGCGCGCGCCGCGGAGCTGCTGCCGGTCGGCTGACCCACCCGCCGAGCTGGGGTGGGTCGCCGTCGGTCGCGTGGCGCGCACGGCGACCCGCCTCAGACCGCTGCGGGCTGGGCGGCGGGATCGGCGGCTTCCTCGTCGGCGACGGCACCGGTGAACTGGGAGCGGTAGAGCCGGTGGTAGGCGCCGTGGGCGGCGAGCAACTGCTCGTGGGTGCCCTGCTCGACGATCTGACCGTCCTCCATCATCAGGATCAGGTCGGCGTCGCGGATGGTGGAGAGCCGGTGCGCGATGACGAAGCTGGTCCGGTCCGAGCGCAGCGCGGCCATCGCCCGTTGCAGCAGCACCTCGGTGCGGGTGTCCACCGAGCTGGTGGCCTCGTCCAGGATCAGCAGCGACGGCTCGGCGAGGAACGCGCGGGCGATGGTGATGAGCTGCTTCTCACCGGCGCTGACGTTGCTGCCCTCCTCGTCGATGACCGTGTCGTAGCCGTCCGGCAGGCTGCGCACGAACCGGTCCACGAAGGTCGCCCGAGCCGCGGCGAGGATCTCCTCCTCGGTCGCGTCCGGCCGCCCGTAGGCGATGTTGTCGCGGATGGTGCCGCCGAAGAGCCAGGTGTCCTGGAGCACCATGCCGATCCGGCCGCGCAGGTCGTCGCGGCGCATCGTGGTGATGTCCACCCCGTCGAGCGTGATCCGGCCGGCGTCCAGCTCGTAGAACCGCATGACCAGGTTGACCAGGGTGGTCTTGCCGGCGCCGGTCGGCCCGACGATCGCGACCGTGTGCCCCGGCTCGGCGACCAGCGACAGGTCGTCGATCAGCGGCTTGTCCGACTTGTAGCGGAACGAGACGTGCTCGAACTCGACCCGCCCGTGCGGGTTGGTGACCCGGGCCGGCTGGACCGGGTCGGGGGTCTGCTCGTCGGCGTCGAGCACCGCGAACACCCGCTCGGCCGACGCCACGCCGGACTGGAGCAGGTTGGCCATCGAGGCGAGCTGGGTGAGCGGCTGGGTGAACTGGCGGGAGTACTGGATGAACGCCTGCACGTCGCCGAGGCTCATCGTGCCGGAGGCGACCCGCAGCCCGCCGACCACGGCGATCGCCACGTAGCTCAGGTTTCCGATGAACATCATCGACGGCATGATGATCCCGGAGATGAACTGCGCCCCGAAGCTCGCCCGGAACAACTCCTCGTTCTTCGCGTGGAACGCGGCCTCCACCTCACGCTGCCGGCCGAAGACCTTCACCAGCTCATGACCGGTGTACGCCTCCTCGATCTGGCCGTTCAACTCGCCGGTGTGTGTCCACTGGGCGATGAACTGCTTCTGCGAGCGCTTGGCGATGCGCTGGGTGACAAGCACCGACAGCGGCACGGCGACCAGGGCCACCAGGGCCAGCAGCGGTGAGATCCAGAACATCACGGCCAGCACGCCGACGACGGTCAGCAGCGACGTGAGCAGCTGACTCAGCGTCTGCTGGAGGCTTGTCGAGATGTTGTCGATGTCGTTGGTGACCCGGCTGAGCAGCTCGCCGCGCGGCTGCCGGTCGAAGTACGGCAGCGGCAGCCGGTTGAGCTTCTCCTCCACCTCGGCGCGCAGCCGCAGCACGGTGCGCTGGACCACCCCGTTGAGCAGCCAGCCCTGCCACCAGGACAGCACGCTCGCGGCCAGGTAGAGCCCGAGCGCCAGCAGCAGCACCCGACCCAGGGCGGTGAAGTCGATGCCCACACCGGGCACCACGTCCATCCGGGCCAGCATGTCGGCGAAGCTGTTGTTGCCGCTGGCTCGCGCCGCGCCGACGGCCTGCTCGGCGGTGGTGCCGGCGGGCAGGTCCCGGCCGATCACCCCCGTGAAGATCAGGTCGGTGGCGTGGCCGAGGATCTTCGGCCCGGCCACGCTGAACCCGACGCTGACCACGGCCAACGTGATGATCGCGGCCAGGTGCAGCCGGTGCGGGCGCAGCCGGCCGAGCAACCGCCGGGCGGACGGCCCGAAGTTCATCGACTTCTCGGCGGGCATACCGGCGCTCATCCACGGTGGGCCACCGCCCGGACGGCCGGGCGGCAGCCGCTTCGGCGTCGCCCCGCCACCGCCGGGCTGCGGCGTTGCTGCGCCCTGCGGCGCGTCACCTCCCGGCGTCCGTCCGTCGGCGGCCGGCTTCTGACTGGGTACGGCCGCGCCGCGCGGCTCGTCGCGCTCGCTCATGCCGCCACCTCCGTGGTCTGCTGGGACGCCACGATCTCGGCGTACGTCGGGCAGGTCTCCAACAGGTCCGCGTGTCGTCCCACTCCGACGACACCTCCGTTCTCCAGAACGATGATCTGGTCGGCGTCGATGATCGTGGAGACCCGCTGGGCCACGATGATCACCGCGGACTGCGCGGTGACCGGCCGCAGTGCCGCGCGCAGCCGCGCGTCGGTGCCCAGGTCGAGCGCCGAGAACGAGTCGTCGAAGAGGTAGATCTCCGGCTGCCGGACCAGCGCCCGCGCGATGGCCAGGCGCTGCCGCTGCCCACCGGAGACGGTGGTGCCGCCCTGCGCGACCGGTGCCTCCAGGCCGCCGGGCATCTGGGCCACGAAGTCCCGGGCCTGGGCGATCTCCAGCGCCGCCCACAGCTCCTCGTCGGTGGCGTCCGGGTTGCCGTAGCGCAGGTTGCTGGCGACAGTCCCGGTGAACAGGTACGGCCGCTGCGGCACCAGGCCGATCCGCCGCCACAGCTCGTCGGGCGCCAGCTCGCGCACGTCCACCCCGTCGACGAGCACCGCGCCGGCGGTGACGTCGACCAGGCGGGGTATCAGCGACAGCAGTGTCGTCTTGCCGGCGCCGGTGCTGCCGATGATCGCCGTGGTGGTGCCCGGGGTGGCCCGGAAGGAGATGTCCCGCAGCACCGGCTCCACCGCGCCCGGGTACTGGAAGCGCACCCCGCGCAGCTCCAACTCGGCCCGGGTGGCCAGCTCGCTGACCGGCGCGGCGGCCGGGACCACCGAGGAGTCGGTGTCCAGCACCTCGACGATCCGCTCGGCGCAGACCGCGGCCCGGGGCACCATCATCAGCATGAAGGTGGCCATCATCACGGCCATCAGGATCTGCATCAGGTATTGCAGGAAAGCGGTGAGCGCGCCGATCTCGATCGCGTTGGCGTCCACCCGCTGCGCGCCGAACCAGAGCACCGCCACGCTGGAGACGTTCAGCACCAGCATGACCACCGGGAAGATCAGCGCCAGCAACCGGCCGGTCCGCAGGGCGGTGGCGGTCAGGTCGGCGTTGGCCACGCCGAAGCGGTCCGTCTCGTACGGCTCGCGGACGAACGCGCGGACCACCCGGATGCCGGTGATCTGCTCGCGCAGCACCCGGTTGACCGTGTCGATGCGGGTCTGCATCAGCCGGAAGCCCGGCACCATCCGACGGATGATCGCGCCGAGCGTGATGGCCAGGACCGGCACGCTGACCAGCATCAGCCAGGAGAGCCCGACATCCTCGCGCAGCGCCATCACCACGCCGCCGACGCTCATGATCGGCGCGGCGACCAGCATGGTGCAGCTCATCAGGACGAGCATCTGCACCTGTTGCACGTCGTTGGTGTTGCGGGTGATCAGCGACGGCGCCCCGAACCGGGCCACCTCGCGGGCGGAGAAGCGGTTGACGTGCCCGAACAGCGTGGCCCGGACGTCTCGGCCGAAGCCCATCGCGACCCGCGCGCCCAGGTAGACCGCGGCGATCGAACAGACGATCTGGACCAGGCTGACCAGCAGCATCCACCCGCCGGTGTGCACGATGTAGTCGGTGTCGCCCCGGGCCACGCCCTTGTCGATGATGTCGGCGTTGAGGCTGGGCAGGTAGAGCGAGGCCATGGTGCCCACGAACTGGAGCAGCACCACAGCCAGCAACGGTCGTTGGTAGGTGCGCAGTTGGTTGCGCAACAGTCGGATCAGCACGCCGGGTCCTTCTGCTCGGTAGGGCGGCCGGTCATCCGCGGGTCGTCCCCGCTGCCGATGACCTCTAGCAGGAACTCCCGGATCACCTGTGCCTTCGCCGGGTCGGCGTCGACCGAGGTGATGGGGCGTCCGGAGTGGATCAGGGCCGTGAGTGCCGCCACCCGGTCCCGACCGGCGGGGGTGATCGCGAGGCGGATGCTGCGTCGGTCGCTGTCGTCGCGCTGCCGCTCGACCAGCCCGTCCCGGGCCAGCGTGTCCACGATGCCGGTCAGGGTCGCCGGGCGGACGAAGCCCATCTCGGCGACCTCCCGGTGGGGCAGCTCGCCGTGTCGGGCGAGCGTCATCAGCGTCACCATGCCGGCGTGGGTGAGACCGTGCTCCTCGGCGAGGTAGCGGTTCCACCGCTGTTCGACGAGGTGCCCGGCCACCATCAGCAGCCTGCCGAGCGGCACGTCCTGGAGGGTCACGATTTCCACAGGAAGCAGATTAGCTCCCTGATAGTCAGGGGCCAAACGATATTACCGCAGCGGTAGCCACGAACACGATCTACAGGACCGGTGCGCGGCCCAAGCGAGACAACCAAAGCACCCCACCCCACCCCCGCTCCTCCCTCGCCCCTCCCCCCTTCCCTCGGTTGATCATGGAGTTATTGCCACGACACGCCGACGCGGGTGGCAATAACTCCATGATCAACGGGGGCGGGGCGGGGTGGGGTGGGGCGGGGTGGGAGGGGGTTGGGGGTTGGGGGGAGGAGCGGGGGTGGGGGTTACCAGCTTGTGGGTAGGGGCATTCCTTCGGTGAAGCCGGCGGCGCTTTGGACGCCCACGACGGCTTGTTCGTGGAACTGCGTCAGGTTTCGGGCGCCGGCGTAGGTGAAGGCGCTGCGTACCCCGGCGATGATCTCGTCGATCAGGTCCTCGACGCCGGGTCGGGCCGGGTCCAGGTACATCCGGGCCGAGGAGATGCCCTCCTCGAACACCGCCTTGCGGGCCCGGTCGTACGGGCTGTCATCGGCGGTTCGGGCGCTGACCGCCCGAGCCGAGGCCATCCCGAAGCTCTCCTTGTACCGCCGGCCGTCCGGCTCGGTGTAGAGGTCGCCGGGGGACTCGTAGGTGCCGGCGAACCACGAGCCGATCATCACGTTCGACGCACCGGCGGCGAGCGCCAGCGCCACGTCGCGGGGGTGCCGCACCCCACCGTCGGCCCAGACGTGCCGGCCCAGTTGCCGGGCCGCGGTCGCGCAGTCGAGGACGGCGGAGAACTGCGGCCGACCCACGCCGGTCATCATCCGGGTGGTGCACATCGCGCCCGGCCCGACGCCGACCTTGATGATGTCCGCACCCGCCTCGACCAGGTCGCGCACCCCCTCTGCGGTGACCACGTTGCCGGCCGCCACGGGCACTCCCGGGTCCAGCTTGCGGACCGCCTGGAGCGCGGAGATCATCCGCGCCTGGTGGCCGTGCGCGGTGTCCACGACCAGCGTGTCCACCCCCGCCTCCAGCAGTGCGGCGGCCTTGCCGGTCACGTCACCGTTGATGCCGACGGCCGCGGCGATGCGCAGTCGGCCCCGGTCGTCCACGGCCGGCGTGTAGAGGGTGGCGCGCAGCGCGCCCTGGCGGGTCAGCACCCCGACCAGCCGGCCGTCGGCGTCCACCACCGGAGCGAGGCGGCGACGACCCGCGGAGAGCAGGTCGAAGCCGGTACGCGGGTCCGCGTCCGCCGGGACGGTGTGCAGCTCGGTGGACATCACGTGCCGCAGCTGGGCGAACCGGTCCACGCCCGTGGTGTCCGCCTCGGTGACCACGCCCATCGGCCGGCCGGCGTCGTCGACCACGATCACCGCCGCGTGCGAGCGCTTGGGCAGCAGGTGGATGGCGTCACCCACGGTCTCGGTCGGGCCCAGGGTGATCGGCGTGTCGTAGACCAGGTGCCGCTGCTTCACCCAGGCGACGACGGTCGCGACGACCTCGATCGGGATGTCCTGCGGGATCACCGCGATCGCACCGCGCCGGGCCACCGTCTCGGCCATCCGCCGGCCGGCGACCGCCGTCATGTTGGACACCACGAGTGGGATGGTGGTGCCGGTGCCGTCACCGGTGGACAGGTCGACGTCGAGCCGGGAACCCAGGTCGGAACGGGCCGGCGCCATGAAGACGTCGGTATAGGTCAGGTCGTGCGCGGGGGCCGCGCCGTGAAGGAACCGCACCCGACCATCATTCCCGCTCCCGGCCGCCGCTGCCGGGTGCGGTGCCGCAAACCACTCCCACCGCGCCCAGCTCTTCGGAAGGGCCCGTCAGGCGATGGTGCAGATGGGGGCACCGGCGGTGAGCACCGCGCCGACCTCGGCGGTGAGCCCGCTGACCGTGCCCGCCTTATGCGCGTGCAACGGCTGCTCCATCTTCATCGCCTCCAGCACCACCACCAGGTCTCCCTCGGCCACGGTGTCGCCGTCCGCTACCGCGATCTTGACGATGGTGCCCTGCATGGGCGAGGTGAGCGCGTCACCGCTGACCGGTGCGCCCGCCTTGGCCGCCCCGCCGCGTCGCGTCGGCCTACGGGAGGCGGGTGCCGCGGTGGTCGTACTCCCGCCGAAGCCGGCGGGGATGCTGACCTCCAGGCGCTTGCCGCCCACCTCGACCACGACGGTCTCGCGTTCGGCCGGCGCCTCGGCGGCGCCGGCGGCGGCGGCGAACGGCGGCACGATGTTGTGGAACTCCGTCTCGATCCAGCGGGTGTGCACGGTGAACGGTTCGGCGGTGAACGCCTCGTCCCGCACGACCAGCCGGTGGAACGGCAGCGCGGTCGCCATCCCGTCGACGATCATCTCGTCCAGGGCCCGGCGGGCGCGCTCCAGTGCCTCGGCCCGCGTCTCCCCGGTGATGATCAGCTTGGCCAGCAGTGAGTCGAAGTTGCCGCCGATCACGTCGCCGGCCGAGATGCCGGTGTCCACCCGCACACCCGGGCCGGTGGGCAGTCGCAGCGCGGTGACCGTGCCCGGGGCGGGCAGGAAGTTGCGGCCCGGGTCCTCGCCGTTGATCCGGAACTCGATCGAGTGCCCGCGCGGCGTCGGGTCCTCGGTGCTCCGCAGTTTCGCGCCGTCGGCGATCCGGAACTGCTCGCGCACCAGGTCGATGCCGGCGGTCTCCTCGGTGACCGGGTGCTCGACCTGGAGTCGGGTGTTGACCTCCAGGAAGGAGATGGTGCCGTCCTTGCCGACCAGGTATTCGACGGTGCCGGCACCGTGGTAGCCGGCCTCGCGGCAGATCGCCTTGGCGCTGTCGTGGATCTGGGCCCGCTGGGCGTCGGTGAGGAACGGCGCGGGCGCCTCCTCCACGAGCTTCTGGTGCCGACGCTGCAACGAGCAGTCCCGGGTGCCGACCACGATCACGTTGCCGTGCTGGTCGGCGAGGACCTGCGCCTCGACGTGGCGCGGTTGGTCGAGGTAACGCTCGACGAAGCACTCGCCCCGGCCGAACGCGGCGACCGCCTCCCGGGTGGCCGACTCGAAGAGCTGGGGGATCTCCTCCATCGTCCGGGCCACCTTGAGGCCGCGCCCGCCGCCGCCGAAGGCGGCCTTGATGGCGACCGGCAGGCCGTGGTCGACGGCGAACGCCATCACCTCGTCCGGGCTGGCCACCGGGTCGGGAGTGCCGGGCACCAGCGGCGCGCCGGCGCGCTGCGCGATGTGCCGGGCGGTGACCTTGTCGCCCAGGTCGCGGATCGCCTGCGGGGTGGGGCCGATCCAGGTCAGCCCCGCGTCGATGACCGCCTGGGCGAAGTCGGCGTTCTCACTGAGAAAGCCATAACCCGGGTGTACGGCGTCCGCGTCGGCGCGGGCGGCCACGTCGAGCAGCTTGTCGATGCGCAGGTAGGTCTCGGTCGCGCTGTCCCCGCCGAGCGCGTACGCCTCGTCCGCGAGGGTGGCGTGCAGGGCCGCACGGTCGGAGTCCGCGTACACGGCGACGCTGCCCAGGCCGGCGTCGCGGCACGCACGGATCACCCGAACGGCGATCTCGCCGCGGTTGGCGATGAGTACCTTGCGCACCTTCGTAGCTCCTCACCGGGCAGGTTACTGACGGGGAGTGTATCGGCCGCCCCGCTGACCCTAACGATCGCTCAGTGTGGAATGCGGCACTCATCATAGTCAAACTTGGCTATTACGCTTGCCGGGTGTCTGCGACTCGAATGATGATCCTCGGTCTGGTGCGGTGGATGCAGCCCGTGCACGGCTACGACGTGCGCCGCGAACTGTTGAGCTGGAGCGCGGACAAGTGGGCGAACGTGCAGCCCGGCTCGATCTACCACGCCCTGCGCAAGCTCACCGAGGAGGGGCTGCTCCGCGCCGTCGCCACCGAGCAGGTCGGCGCCCGTCCGGCCCGGACCACCTACGAGGTGACCGCCAAGGGTGAGGACGAGTTCGAGACGATGCTGCGCAACCTCTGGTGGAACCTCGTCGAGCCATCGGACCCCTTCGCGGTGGCCTTCTCCTTCCTGCCGGCCATGCCGCGTGCCGAGGCCGCCGCCGCCCTGCGCAATCGGGCCAATCTGCTGCGTGCCGGCGTCGAGTCGATGCGGGCCTCCCTCGAGTCGGACTGGGTGCGTAACCGCAAGCCGGTGCACGTGGGCTGGATGTTCGAGCTGTGGGCGGCGCGGGCGGAGGCGGAGATGGGGTGGTGCGAGCGGATCGCGGAGCGGATCGACTCCGGCGTGTCGTACCTGCCTGCTGAGCTGGAGAGCGCCGAGGGTTGGTCGGGGTGGAAGGGGCGCCCGGAGTCGGCGCCGCCGCCACAGGCGGAATAATCAACGTTGACTAAAAGAGCTATATCGCGTTAGCCTGCTGTCGGCACAGCGGGGGAGTGCGCCGTCCGGCGTTCGTCCCACTCGACGGCCGGCACGCGGCCGGCCCGAACGACACTCGACGGCCGGCCCCGCCGGCCCGAACGACCAGGAGCAGAAATGATCGAGACCAGGGGGCTGCGGAAGTCGTTCCGCTCCCGCGCGGGTCGAGAGACGAAGACGGTGGACGCCGTGCGCGGCGTCAACCTCGAGGTCGCCGAAGGCGAGATCTTCGGCTTCCTCGGCCCGAACGGCGCCGGCAAGACCACCACGCTGCGGATGCTCGCCACGCTCATCGAGCCGGACGGCGGTGACGCCACCATCGCCGGTGCCGACCTGCGCAAGGACCCAGCCGAGGTGCGCCGGCGCATCGGCTACGTCCCGCAGGGCGGCAGCACCTGGGACGAGTCCACCGCCCGCGACGAGCTGGTGCTGCACGCCCGCATGTATGGCATCAGCAAGGCCGACGCGCAGCGGCGCGCGGTCCGCGCGCTGGACGCCTTCCAGCTCACCGAGTACGCGGACCGCAAGTGCAAGACCTACTCCGGAGGTCAGCGCCGACGGGTCGAGATCGCGCTCGGCATCATCCACGAGCCGAAGATCGTCTTCCTGGACGAGCCGACCACCGGCCTCGACCCGCAGAGCCGCGCACACATGTGGGACGAGATCCGGCGGCTTCGCAACGACGGGATGACCGTCTTCATCACCACGCACTACCTGGACGAGGCCGACGCGCTCTGCGACCGGATCGCGATCATGGACAACGGCGAGGTGGTGGCCGAGGGCACGCCAGCCGAGCTCAAGCGCGAGATCTCCGGCGACGTGGTGCTTGTCGGTCTCGACCTGGCCGCAACCCCGCAGGCCACCCAGGTGCTCGACGGCGAGGCCTACGTCAACAAGCTGGAGGCCATCGACGAGGGCGGCCTGCGCCTCTACGTCGACGAGGGCGCCACCGCCATCCCGCAGGTGCTGCGCAGGCTCGACCAGGCCGGGCTGGAGCTGCGCTCGATCGAGCTGCACCGACCCAGCCTGGACGACGTCTTCCTCACCAAGACCGGCCGCTCGCTGCGCGAGTCCTGACCACCCGGAGACCACTCATGAAATTCGCCCGTGACACCTGGCTGATCTTCCAGCGCCAGACGCAACTCCTGCTGCGCAACCCGGTCTGGGTCTTCGTCGGCGTGTTCCAGCCGGTCATGTACCTGCTGCTCTTCGCCCCGCTGCTCAAGCCGGCACTGAACGCGCCCACCCAGGCCGCCGCCTACAAGATCTTCGTACCCGGCCTGTTGGTGCTGCTGGCGATCTTCGGGGGCCTGTTCCAGGGCTTCGGCCTGATCGCCGAACTGCGTGCCGGCGTCATCGAACGCTCCCGGGTCACCCCGATCAGTCGGCTCGCCCTGCTGCTCGGTCGCTCGCTGCGTGACGTCGTGTCGCTCGTCGTGCAGGCGATCATCATCACCCTGCTGGCGCTCCTGTTCGACCTGCGGGTGTTCATCGGGGACCTGCTGCTGGCGTACCTGATGCTCGCCCTGATCGCCCTCATGACCTCGGCCGTCTCCTACGGCGTCGCTCTCAAGGTCAAGAGCGAGGATGCGCTGGCCCCCCTGATGAACACTGTGGCGCAGCCGGTGCTGCTGCTGTCCGGCATCCTGCTGCCACTCACCTTCGCCCCCGGCTGGTTGCAGGGCATCGCCAACTGGAACCCGTTCTCCTGGGCGGTCGACGGCACCCGGGCGTTGTTCGCCGGTGACCTGGCCAGCGACAAGGTCTGGCAGGGCCTCAGCATCACCGCGGTGCTCGCCGCGCTCGGCGTCTACTGGGCCGCCCGCCAGTTCGCCCGCAGCGTCCGCTGATCCGACAGTCCCGGCGTGTTCGGCGCCTGGTGCGGGCGTGATCGACTCGCTTTCCTGAAAGTCGCGGTGTCCTAACGCCTGGGATGCCGCGACTTTCAGGAACCCGAGTGGATCAAAATGGCCGGCGGGCGTTGCCGGTCAACGCACCCGGGCGAGGGTGAGGCCGTCCGCGATCGGCAGCATCACCGGGTCCACCCGTACGTCGGCCAACACCTCATCATTGAAGGCGGCGATCGCCCGGTCGCCCTCGTCCTGCGGCGCCACGATCCGTCCGCCGCGCAGGACATTGTCGACCGCGATCACTCCACCGGGCCGCATCCGGGGCACCAACTCGGCCCAGTAGACCGGGTAGCCCGTCTTGTCGGCGTCGATGAACGCGAAGTCCAGGTAGCGCTCGTGCGGCAACTCCCGCAACGTCTCCCCGGCCGGGCCGATGCGCAGCTCGATCCGGTCCTGCACGCCGGCCCGCTCCCAGTAGCGCCGGGCGATGCCGGTGAACTCCTCGGAGATGTCGAAGCAGGTCAGCCGCCCACCCTCGGGCAACCCGCGGGCGATCGCCAGCGACGAGAGCCCGGTGAACGTGCCGATCTCGACGGCCTGCCGTACGTCGAGCAGCCGCGTCAAGAATGTCAGAAAGGCGGCCTGCTCCGGTGCCACCTGCATGGTGGCGTGCTCCGGCAGCACCGACCGGGTCTCCTCGGCCAGGTCCAAAATGATCTCGTCGGGCGGGGAGCCGTGCGCGACCAGGTACTCGTGCAGTTCGTCGGTGAGCGGGATCGATTTCGTGGTCATGACCGGACGTTACCGAGTGGCTCGACCGATTGGCCGCCCGGCGCGACCTTCGTCCACAGGTCGGTGATCCGCAGATCCAACTCGGCGAGGAGGCGGCGTAGCAGCGGCATCGACAACCCGACCACCGTCCCCGGGTCACCCTCGATCCGCTCCACGAACGGCCCGCCCAACCCGTCGATGGTGAACGCGCCGGCCACCGCCAGTGGCTCGCCACTTGCCACGTACGCGGCGATCTCGTCGTCGCTGATATCGGCGAAGTGGACAGTGGTCGAGGCGACCGCCTCCGCGCGCCGCCCGGCGGCAACGTCGATCAGGCAGTGCCCACTGTGCAGGACGCCGCTGCGCCCCCGCATCCGCAGCCAACGCCCGGTGGCATCCGCCGGGTCCGCTGGCTTGCCGAGGATCTCCCCGTCGAACGCCAGCACGGAGTCACACCCGATCACCAACGTCCGCTGGTCGGCGCCAGGGCTCAGCCGGGTCAACACCGCCTGCGCCTTGAGCCGCGCCAACTCCAGGCACAACTCCTCGGCCCGCTCGGTCACCACCAACGACTCGTCCACCCCGCTGACCAGCACATCTGGCTCAATCCCGGCAGCCTGGAGCAACTTGCGACGGGCAGGGCTCGCCGAGGCGAGCACGAGGCGGAGCGGCAGAGTCTCAGACACCCACCCGACGTTACCGGCTAACCACCCACACAAGCCTCCCACCACGCAGCAACCCAAGCGACCGCCGCCCGCCGGCCTGCTCGCCCCGCCCGCCGGCCCGCCCATCGGGCGCACGCGGTGCCGAGCGCGGTGCCGAGCGTGATCGACTCGGGTTCCTTGAAACCGCGGTGTCCCACCGCCCCGGACACCGCAACTTTAAGGAACCCGAGTCGATCACCGCGCCGTCGGCCAATCAGCGACTAATCCTGGGCGGCGGCTCATCGCCGCGCCGACGCCGCCGCGCCACCACCGCCCACCCAACCCCCGCAGCCAAGATCACGCCAAGCGTGACCAGGCCACGCGCCGTCGCGCCGTCGCCGTCATCACCCGGTTGAGCACCAACCGTCGTCGGGCCAGCATCAGCCGGCGCGCTCACAGACTCAAACCCCAGCGGCGGTACGTCCGCCGTCAGCGCCGCCACAAGATCGATCACGCCATAGCCGTACTCGTCGTCACGCCCCGGCGGGCCCTTGTCGACAGCCGTCGCCGTGAGTCGGTGCGCCACCTCCCGCGCCGGCAGGTACGGGTACTTGGACCGGATCAACGCGGCCGCCCCCGCCACGATCGCCGTGGCGCTCGATGTGCCAGTGCCCTTCGAGTACTTTCCGTCGTAGCTGGTGCTGTAGATATCGACAGCGGGAGCTACGACGTCGATCTTCGACCCGGTCACCGAGACGGCGGCGTGCAGTCCGTCACGACCGACGCCGCCGACGGCGATCACGCCTTCTTCGCTGGCTGGATAGCGCACGCCGGTGTCGGAGGGTCGATTACCCGCTGCGGCTATCACTACAATGTCGGCATCCTGGGCGGCCTTAATTGCTTGCTGAAGGCGCACGCTGGCACCGGCAACCGCTGAGATGCAAATAATGTCAGCACCTTTTGAAATCGCGAACTCGACACCGGAGGCGAGTGCATCCGGATCGCCTATGCCGCTCGGCGGGGTGTCAAGGATTGGAAGAATCTTTGCCTCAGGGGCGATCCCAAGAGCGCCCTGTTCGTCTTCCTTTCCGTGGGCGGCAATCAGGCCCGCCATCGAAGTGCCATGACTGTCTCGATCTTGGCGCCCGTCGCCGCTTCCTCCGGAAATAACGTCTGTGCCGTCTAGCAGATTTCCGCTTAGATCAGGATGGGGGTCGACTCCGGTGTCTGGCACCGCGACGATCACCCCTGCCCCTTGGCTAAGCAGATGCACCGCACCGATGTGCAGGAATGGAAGATGCCATTGGTCGCCTCGTATAAGGTCCGCATCTTGTGCTGGGGCGGCAATGCTCGCAGGTAGTATTAGTCCGATCAGCGCTACCCTAAGAGCTCCTGCCAAGAACTGCCGGATCACCTGTTAAAGCCGATTGCGGGACCAGGGTCGATCGGATCATCGCGGTCCGGAGGCTGAACCACCGGAGGTACGCCTTTCTCGGTCTCCCAAGGGTTATCCGGATCCCATCGATGAAATTTCTGTTCAAGCTCTGACCGCGTCCCTGGGCGACCCGCGCTCGCTTGCAAGCTTGGCGCACCGCCGATCGGGAAACCGCTTGGGCTTCCATTGATACTGCGTCCCCCACCTGGTCGGCTTCCTGCTGAACCACTGGGCGCTGTCCCTGCACCGCCGCCTCCAATGACGCCGCCGACCGGATTGACCCTTCTGGGGGTCCCAGCGTTACCTGCGGGTTGACCTGTACTCAATCCTGGGACACCCCCGATTAATCCTCCTGCAGAAGGGGTGGGGCGCGCGGGCGGCGTAGATCGCGTTGCACTCCCATCAGTGGCGCCATTAACTGGCCTTGTGAGTGGCCCTGGCTGGCCCGGCCGCAAGGCAGGTGCTGTTGGCGAGCCTAGGGGAGGAGTAGGGGGGAACGCCGGTGTGGGGCCCGGCCCGGCGGCTGGCGGGCCGACTATCGCTGGTGTCTGAATCGTGGGAGTGACGGTAGTAGTCGGTGGGAGAGAGACTCCTGCTGCGGCTCCTCCGAGAACCGGGCCCATTCCCGGCACCACGGGTACGGGACCCGCCCGCTCAGCGCTTGGGCTCGGCAGTTGAGTCACAGAGGGAGCGGATATCGGCACCGGCACGATGGGCGGGATCACGGGTGTTTGATAACTGCCATACACATCCGGATCGTCCGGCTGTCGCGTGCTCCTCGGCGCCGCTGGTGGTTTTTGGAGGGTTGCTTGGGCTTGTTGGAGTTCACCGCTGAGGTTGAACATGGCCGTCCGTGCCTGAGTATTCAGTCGTTCCAGGTCCGTGTCAGTAACAGGCGCCTCGGTGGTCCGGTTGCCCAATATCGCCTTCGGGTCGGCGGCCATCGACTCGTACGCCTGCTTCTGTTGGGACTTGGTCGCGTACTCCTCGTGGATCTTGCTGAGCGCGGCGCGGGTGGTGCCGATGGCCTGGGTGGCGGCGGCGAGCGCGGTGTAGTTCGCGGCGGCGGCGTCGTGGGTGCGCTGCACCTTGTCGATCAGCTCGTCGAGCTCGGCCAGGTACGTGCTGGAGGCGGCGCTGGTCTCGGGTGGCCACGCCTCGGCGAGCCCGCGCCGGTATTCCCGGAGGCGGCTGAGGTGGGTTTGCGCCAGGTCGCAGACCTTGCGCCAGCCGGCGACCTGCTTCCAGTGGTTGGTGGTGTCGTGGTCCTGTAGGCAGGCCCACATGCTGTTGACGTCCATCAGATGCCAGTCGGTGCGGCCGGAGGTGCGGCCGGTGCCCCGGTCGATCATGGCAGCACCACCGGCCCTTCGGTGTCGGCGTCGGCGCCGGTCGGGTCGGTCAGCATCGGTGTCGGACCGCCGGGCAGCATGCTGGTGGGGTCGGCGAGGGCCTGTCGCACGTCCACCACTCGCGCGGCGGTGAAGGCGTCGCTGTCGGCGTATCGGGTGGCGACCTGGTCGGCGGCGGCGGCCAGGTGGCCGGTGGCGCCGCGGACGGCGTACACGATGTCGGCGGTGGCCTGCTGCGTCTCGTGGTGGGCGTGCAGGAACGTGACCAGCTCGACGAAGGCGTCGCACGGGTTGGGCAGCTTCGCGGACATGTCCTCGGCGATGTACGACAGGTGCGGCGCGTAGTTGCTCTCGACCTCGGCGGCGAGCCGGTCGGCGAACTCTCTGAGCTGGCTGATGTCGGCCTCGATGCCGCCGTAACCGCGCAGCCAGGGCGCTGGCCGGTCCTCCTGAGGGATCACGGGTCCTCCCTAAGTGTCACGGCATCGTCTCCCTGAGTGAGGGTAACCGCTCCCCGTGCCCCTGGCAGCCCCCGTCCGGCGGGTCGGGTCAGCTGCGGGGCAGGCCGGAGGTACGCCACCCGCCGGAGGCGACCGGCCGACCGCTGCGCGCCCAGGCGGACGTGGTCGTCGGCGCGGGAGCGGCGGCAGGGCGGGAGCGGGTGATGATCGCTCCGACCAGGGCGGCCAGCTCCTCCGCGGTGGGCACGCCGCGAACGACCCGGAACAGCGGCTCTTCGGCAGACATGACGCCAGGGTACGCGGCGCGAAGTTACGCGAAGCGCACAGTGGCGTGCCGGCGGTGTGAGCGTCAGCCGGTCCGGGTACCGTCTCAGCGATGTCGAACGCGCTTCCCCAACTCGTCGCTGACCGATACCGGCTCCTGTCGCCGCTCGGCCAGGGCGGCATGGGCCGAGTGTGGAAGGCACGCGACGAGGTGCTGCACCGGGACGTCGCCATCAAGGAGTTGGTGCCGCCGCCCGGTCTCACCGATGAGGAGCGCCGCGAGATGCGCGAGCGCTCGCTGCGGGAGGCGCGGGCCATCGCCCGGCTCAACCACGCCAACGTCGTCCGCATCTTCGACGTGCTGCGCACCGACGGCGATCCGTGGATCGTCATGGAGTACGTGGCGTCGAAGTCGTTGCAGGACACTCTCGCCGAGGATGGCCCCGTCTCGGTGGCCCGCACGGTGGAGATCGGCCTCGGCGTGCTGGGTGCGCTGAGTGCCGCGCACAAGGCGGGCGTGATGCACCGCGACGTCAAGCCCGGCAACGTGTTGCTGGGCGAGGACGGCCGGGTGGTGCTGACGGATTTCGGTCTCGCCACCATTCCTGGTGACCCCAACGTGACCCGCACCGGCATGGTGCTCGGCTCGCCTGCGTACATCTCGCCGGAGCGGGCTCGGGACGGCACCGCCGGCCCGGAGGCCGACCTGTGGTCGTTGGGCGCGACGCTCTACGCGGCGGTCGAGGGCAAGTCGCCGTACGCGCGGCCGTCGGCGATCGGCACCCTTGCGGCATTGGCGACCGAGCCGATTCCGCCGCCGAAGAACGCCGGTCCGCTCAAGGCCGTGCTGAACGGGCTGCTGCGGAAGGATCCGAACGAGCGGATCACCGCCGAGGTGGCGGAACGCCTGCTGCGCCGCGCCGGTGGCAAGCGGGCGCGCGGGATCTCGCTGCTTGATGGCGTACGCCGGCCGGGGCCGAACGGCCCGCGCGAGCCGCGCCCGCCGCACGTCCCCGCGCCGCGACCGGCCGAGAGTGTCGACCGGCCGGTGTCGCCGCCGGCCTCCGCTACCTCCGCCGCTGCTACGACCTCCGCCACCGATGCCACCCCGACGGCCGTCGTTGCCTCCGGCGCGCACGGCGACCCGACCGCGGCGGTGCCGGCCGAGCCGACCGCCACGATCGACCGCCCGTCCGATGCCGCGCCGTCCGATGCCGACCCGACCGCGAAGGTCACGGCCGCGGCCGACACGACCGGCGACGGTACGACGAACGACGACGAGCCGACGGCGGTCGACGGTCCGCCGGTGGCTCCGGAACAGCGCAGGCCGACGACGCCGACGTCGCTCTTGCCGCCGGTGGGTCCGGCGGGTCGCGCGTCGGTGCCGCCGTTCGACGGCACGAAGCCGAACAACACCCGCCGCAACCTGCTGATCGGGGCGGTGGTCGCCCTGCTGCTGATCGGCCTCGTGGTGGTGGTGCCGATGCTCACCAAGGGCGACGACACGACACCGCAGACCGGGCCGACCGGGGGCGGCGGGACGTCGGCAGCGGCGCCGAGTTCCGCTGCGCCGGCGCCCACCACCGGTGCCCCCAGCGCGACGCCCTCGGCCTCGCCCTCGGTCGACCCGAACGCGTTGCCGGCGGGCTGGAAGCTGCACCGGGACCCGGCCGGCTTCACCCTGCCGATCCCGGACGGCTGGGTGCGCGAAGAGGCCAGCAGCGACACTGTCGTCTTCGACGATCCCGACGGCCCGGGTGAGTTGCTCGTGCAGTGGACGCCGAGGCCGGAGAAGGACGCCTACGCGAACTGGGTGCGGATCGAGCCGGGCCGCAAGGACATCGTGAAGAACTATCAGAAGCTCGGCATCGTGCGCTGCGACTTCTGGAAGACCTGCTCCGACTGGGAGTGGCTGGAGACCCGCGACGGCACGCGGATCCACGTCCGCAACCGTGGGTTCGTGACGGCCAGTAACCGGGGCTACGCCCTGCGGTGGGAGATCGCCGAGAAGGACTGGCAGGCCAACCTGCCGAACTTCGACCGGATCGCCAAGGGTTTCGTGCCCGACCGACAGGACTGAAACTCATTCGCATGACCCTCCGTCGTCCTGGGTAATTGACAGTCGACGACGGAGGGAGGCACGACATGGGTTACCGACGGAGGGACACCCGGCCTCGGCTGGCGCTGTGGATGCTCGTGGCGCTCGGCGACGCGATCCTGCTGCTGGTCACGATGGGGATTCCGGCGCTCATCGCACTGCTCAGCGTCGTGGTGGTTGCCGGCTTCGGGGTGGCTGCCTGGCGGCTGACCCGCCGGGGCGCGCTGGCCCGCGAGGAAGCCGTGGTGCCGGTGTTGAGCCGACGGAGGGCCTGACACCGGTGGTGTGGCGGCAGCCGGACCGATTGTCGACCGGGTGGTGACCGTCGATCCCGCTGCCGCCAACGGCCCGGTCAGGTGTTGTTGGCCAACGCGATCAGTCGACTGCGGTCACCGTTCCAGTAGTTGCGGTCCACGTTGCCGCTGATTCCGGCGACGACGCCGGTGCTGGTGTACTGCCAGAAGCTCCACACCGACGCGCCGGCCGGCAGGGCACCGGGCGCGCTGGCCCAGCGGGCCAGCCAGAGCGGGTGGTTCGCCCACGGGCCGGTCCAACTGCCGGTGCACTGGTTCCACCAGCTCGTGGTGGTGTAGATGACGGCGTACCGGCCGGTGCGCGACCGGTAGGTGTTGAGGAAGTCCTGCACCCAGTTGCGCATCCCGGTGGTGCTCAGGCCGTAGCAGTAGCCGCCGCTGTACGGGTTGGCCTCGATGTCCAGCGCCGCCGGCAGGGTGCGGCTGTCCGCGGACCAGGCGCCGCCGTTGGAGGCCAGGTAGTTGGCCTGGGTCGAGCCGGCGGAGATGTTCGGGCGGGCGAAGTGGTACGCCCCGCGGATCACCCCGGCGTTGTACGAGTTGACGTAGTTGGCGTTGAAGTTCGGGTCCTTGTAGGTGGTGCCCTCGGTCGCCTTGATGAAGGCGAACTGGATGCCCGCGTTGCGGACGCTTGTCCAGTTGATGGTGCCCTGGTAACGGGACACGTCGATGCCGGGTGTGGTGGCGGCGGCCGCCGGTCCGGCGGTCGCGACCAGGGCCGCCGCCGCGGTGGCGAGGACGGTGAGGCCGGCCGCGAGTGCGCGGCGCAGCGATGACGAGGTACGGGCCATGAATGCCTCCAAGGACGTCGCTCTATCGACAACCATCTTTGGAGGTAAGTGCCCTAGATCACAAGGGCGGCTGAAAAAAGCTTCATCGACGGGCATGTGTCGCCCCGGTTGCGAGGGTCGAACGGATCAGCCCAGCGTGGCCGGGTCGAGCTGCCAGCGGAACGGCTCGACAACGCTCAGCGTCTCGCCCGCCTTGGCCACCTGGTCCTCGACGTAGTGCTCACCGTCGAGCCGGTAGAGCCGCAGCGAGTGACCGTCGCCGTCCTGCTCGACCAGCAGGTACCAGGGGATTCGCGTGATGGCGTAGAGCTGCATCTTGACCAGCCGGTCGGCAGCGGCGTTGCCCGGCGAGATGATCTCGCCGACGAGCACCACCTCGGCGGCCTCCACCGCCATGCCCTCGTCGTCGGTGTCCGCGACAACCACGTCGGGGATGACGATTCGATCCACGCCGAGCCGAACGTTGACCGCCCCGAAGACTGCGAGGCCTGCTGCTGCGCGCTCGACCTGGTCTGCCAGCCGGCGCGACACCAACTGGTGACGCTTACTCGGGACCGGGCTCAGAAGCAGGCTCCCGTCGAGCAGTTCGATCCGGTCCGGAGTCTCACCCAGGGCGAAGTAGTCGGCCTCGGTCCAGAGCCCGACATGGTGTTCCAAGGGCAACGACCCCATCTGCAATCACCTCTATCCTCGATGGCCACCCGAAGTCTCAGGCATCACGAGGCGGTGCTCCGGGAGCGACACGGAACGCCGCCGGTAGGCTCGCGCCCCATGATGTCGATCGACGGGCTGGGCGATACGTGGGACACGCTGTTCGGCGCTCAGCCGGACCCGCCCCCGCTGCTGGTGTTGATCACGGCGGCCATCGCGCTGGTGGTGGTGTCCACCCGGTTGCCGTGGCGGATCGCCCGCAACGCCATCACCATCGCGCACGAGGGCGGGCACGCACTTGTCGCCCTGCTCAGCGGCCGCAAGCTGCGCGGCATCCGGCTGCACTCGGACACGTCGGGGCTGACGCTCTCCGCCGGCCGTCCCACCGGGCCGGGCATGATCCTCACCCTGCTCGCCGGTTACGTCGCCCCGCCGCTGGTCGGGCTGGCCGGTGCCTGGCTGCTCGGCGGCAACCGGATCACCCTGCTGCTCTGGGTGGCGGTGGCGCTGCTGCTGGCCATGCTCATCATGATCCGCAACGCCTTCGGCGTGGTGTCGCTGCTGGTCACCGGCGCGCTGGTGATCGCCGTCTCGTGGTACGCCACGCCGCAGGTGCAGGCCGCGTTCGCGTACACCGGGGTGTGGTTCCTGCTGCTCGGCGGGGTGCGGCCGGTGGTGGAGCTGCAACGGCTGCGGTCGCGGGGCCGGATGCCCGCTTCCGACGCCGACCAACTCGCCGGGCTCACCCCGTTCCCGCCGCTCTTCTGGGTGGCCGTCTTCGCCCTGGTCAACCTGGCCGCCCTGGTAGCCGGCGCCCTCCTGCTGACCGGCCCGATCCTCACCGACGCCGGCCTGACGCCCTAACCCGCCTCAACCCCGCCTCCGCCCGGGTCGATCAAGGAGTTGTGGTGGGCCGCGAAAGCCGCGATACCCCCGCATCCAGGCACCACAACTCCATGATCGACGGCGGGAAACGCGCGGGCGGGCAGAATGGGGCGATGCGATACGTGATCATCGGGGCGGGTGCGGTCGGCGGGACCATCGGCGTACGGCTGGCCCAGGCCGACCGGGACGTGACAGTGGTGGCCCGTGGTGCCCACCTGGAGGCGATCCGGGCGCGGGGGTTGACCCTGCGGCAGCCCGACGGGGAGGTCACCGCCCGGCTCACCGCCGTGGACGGGCCCGGCGAGCAGCCGCTGCCGGCGGACACGGTGCTGATCCTTACCGTCAAGTCGCAGGACACCGCCGGCGCGCTGGCCGCCTGGGTGGACGCGCCGGTGGTCGGTGGCGGTACGGCGGGTGAGCGGCTGCCGCTGGTGACCGCCCAGAACGGGGTGGCGAACGAGCGGGCCGCGCTGCGGCTCTTCGCCGACGTACACCCGGTCTGCGTCTGGTTGCCGGCCACCCATCTGGACCCGGGCGTGGTGGTGGCCAACGGCTACCCGCACCCGGGGATGCTCCACATCGGGCGATACCCCGCAGGCGCCGACGACACCGACCGGGCGATCGCCGCCGATCTGAGCGCCGCCGGGTTCGTCGCACCGGTCCGCGAGGACGTGCTGCGCTGGAAGTACGGCAAGCTGCTCAGCAACCTCGGCAACGGCCTCCAGGCGCTGCTCGGCCAGGACATCCCGGACGCGTTGGTCGAGCGGGTGCGCGCCGAAGGTGTCGCCGCGCTCGCCGCCGCCGGCATCGCGCACACCTCGCCGCAGGAGGAGAAGGCCGAACGCGGTGACCTGGTGCAGCAGCGCCCGGTCGACGGCGAGGCCCGCTCCGGCGGCTCCACCTGGCAGAGCCTGGCCCGGGGCACCGGCTCGACCGAGGTCGACCACCTCAACGGCGAGATCGCGCTGCTCGGCCGGCTGCACGGCGTGCCGACGCCGGTCAACGTGGCCGTGCAGCGGGCCGTCCGCCGGGCGGTCCGGGACCGGGTCGCGGCCGGCGCGTTCCCGCTCGCCGAGTTGGAGCAGATGATTCCCTGATCTCGGCAACCGACCACCCGACCCGGTGCGTGTTCCCTGCGACCGACACGGGGAGGTAAACGGGTGCCGGACATCGACGGGTTCGACGAGTTCTACCGGGGGAGCCGACAACGGCTGCTCGGGTTCGTCTACGCCCTGAGCGGCGACCGGGTCGAGGCTCAGGACGCCGTGCAGGAGGCGTACATCCGGGCGTGGCAGCGCTGGTCGACGGTCCGTGAGTACGACGACCCGGAGGCGTGGGTGCGGGTGGTGGCCAGTCGGGTCGCGGTCAGTCGTTGGCGCAGCCTGCGCAGTCGCGCCCGCGCGTACCTGCGGCACGGGGCCACCGAGACAGTTCCCGGGCCGGGCACCGACACCGTCGAGGTGGTCGCCGCCCTGCGCCGGCTGCCCGAGGAGCAACGCGTCGCCATCGCCCTCTACTACCTGGTCGGCATGCCGGTCGCCGACGTGGCGCGGGAAACCGCAGCCCCGGTGGGCACCGTCAAGGCCCGACTGTCCCGGGGGCGCGCCGCGCTCGCCGGCCTGCTCGCCGTCTCTGATCTGGAGGAGACCACCGATGCGTGATGACCCGTCGTTCGTCGAGCAGATCCACCGTGACCTGCAGGATGTCCAGTGGCCGGCACCTGAGGAGATTCGTTCCCGGGCCCGTCGCCGCAGCCGGCGCAGAATCGTCGTGGCCACCGCCGTGCTGACCCTCGTCGGGGCCTCCGCCGTGGCGGTCGCCGCACCGCGGCAGTCCTCGGCACCGGCTCTGCCGGCCGCTGCCCCGACCCGGCACGAGATCAGCACCGACGCGCTGTTGCAGCCGAGCGACCTGCCACAGCCGGTCGACGTGCAACTCAGCCAGTCGGGGCTGGGCGAGATGATCAGGCTGGACGAGATTCTCGGCTACTGCCGGACGAGCCAGGGGTTTTCGGAGGGTTGGCAGCCGTCGATCCTGTCCCGCTCGCAGACCTTCGTGCCCAAGCGCGCTCCCGCCATCCAGACGCGGGGTGAGGGCGACGTCACGCAGGAGCTCTTCAGATTGGTACCCGAGGCGGCCACGCAGCTCTTCACCGGTCTGGACGACCTGATCGCCCCGTGCGCCGAATGGCGAAGCGTCGGGCAGATGGACACGGCAGGGGTCACCCGCACGGTGTTCGTCGTGCACCGGTGGGCGGTGACGCAGCGGGGTTTCGCCGGGGACGACGCCGCCATTCTGCAGGACTCGCTCACGGCCGTCACCGACCTGGAAACCGGGCAGAAGGACGGCGACGACCCTGCGCCGCTTCGGCTGGCCGTCGTCCGGGTCGGCGACCTCGTCTCGGTGCTCCGCCTCGGCTACGACGGCACCGAATCGGAGCTCAGGCAGCTGGCCGTGGCGGCAGCGGCCCGCATGTGCGTAGCCGCGAACCCGGCCTGCTGACCCCGGACCGGGTCAAGCGTCGCGCGTCGGGGGTCGGCAGCGCTCAGAGCGGGATGTTGCCGTGCTTCTTGGGCGGCAGGGTCTCCCGCTTGGTGCGGAGGACGCGCAGCGCCCGGATGATCTGGGTACGCGTCTCGTGCGGCGCGATCACCGCGTCGATGTAACCGCGCTCGGCCGCCACGTACGGGTTGGCCAGGGTGTCCTCGTACTCGGCGATCTTCTGGGCGCGGACCGCCGCCGGGTCCTCCGCGCCGGCCAGTTCGGAGCGGTAGAGGATGTTCACCGCGCCCTGTGCGCCCATCACCGCGATCTGGGCGGTCGGCCAGGCGAAGTTCAGGTCGGCGCCGAGGTGCTTGGAGCCCATCACGTCGTACGCGCCGCCGTACGCCTTACGGGTGATCACGGTGACCTTGGGGACGGTGGCTTCGGCGTACGCGTAGATGAGCTTGGCGCCCCGGCGGATGATGCCGTCCCACTCCTGGCCGGTGCCGGGCAGGAAGCCGGGCACGTCCACGAAGGTCAGCACCGGGATGTTGAACGCGTCGCAGGTACGCACGAACCGGGCGGCCTTCTCGGAGGCGGCGATGTCCAGGGTGCCGGCGAAGTGCATCGGCTGGTTGGCGACGACGCCCACCGGACGACCCTCGACCCGGCCGTAGCCGACCACGATGTTCTGCGCGTAGAGCGGCTGGACCTCCAGGAACTCGCCGTCGTCGAGGATGTGCTCAAGCACCGTGTGCATGTCGTACGGCTGGTTGGCCGAGTCCGGGATCAGCGTGTCCAGCTGCCGGTCCTCGTCGTTGATCTCCAACGAAGCCGGCGCGTCGAAGACCACCGGCTCGTCGAGGTTGTTCGACGGCAGGTACGACAGCAGTGCCTTGACGTAGTCGATCGCGTCGTCCTCGTCGCTGGCGAGGTAGTGCGCGTTGCCGCTGCGGGAGTTGTGCGTGCGTGCCCCGCCCAGCTCCTCCATGCCGACGTCCTCGCCGGTCACCGTCTTGATCACGTCGGGGCCAGTGATGAACATGTGCGAGGTCTGGTCGACCATCACGGTGAAGTCGGTGACCGCCGGGGAGTAGACCGCGCCGCCCGCGCAGGGCCCCATCACCAGCGAGATCTGCGGGATGACGCCGGAGGCCCGCACGTTGCGGAAGAAGATCTCGCCGTAGCGGCCGAGCGAGACCACGCCCTCCTGGATGCGGGCGCCGCCGGAGTCGTTGATGCCGACCACCGGGCAGCCGATCTTCATGGCCAGGTCCATCACCTTGACGATCTTCTCCCCGAAGACCTCACCGAGGGAGCCGCCGAAGACCGTGAAGTCCTGTGCGAACACGCACACCTGCCGGCCGTCCACCGTGCCGTAGCCGGTGACCACACCGTCGCCGTACGGGCGGTTGCGCTCCAGCCCGAAGGCCGTGGAGCGGTGCCGGGCCAGCTCGTCGAGCTCGACGAACGAGCCCTCGTCGAGCAGCAGCTCGATCCGCGCACGGGCGGTCTTCTTGCCGCGCGCGTGCTGCTTCTCGACGGCACGGGCCGACCCGGCGTGCACCGCCTCGTCGACCCGGCGCTCCAGGTCCGCCAGCTTGCCCGCGGTGCTGTGGATGTTGGTCCCGGTCTCGGTAGTCACCCAGGGAATATAACGATGGTTCAGGTCGGCACCGGCGTGCCGTACCCCTCAGTGTCGGCACCGCCACCGCCGTAGGCTGGCGGAATGTCGGGCTCCCCGTACACCGATCTGGATCGCCCGCCGCTGTCGGCGGCCCGGCTGCGCCGCGCGTTGGTCGCGCCGAACGGGCCGTGGGCCCGGCTGGAGCTGCGCACCGAGACCGGCTCCACAAACGCCGACGTGGCCGAGGCGGCCCGAGCCGGCGAGCCCGAGGGCCTGGTCGTGGTCGCCGAGCGGCAGACCGCGGGGCGTGGCCGGCGCGGCCGGGTCTGGCAGTCACCGCCGCGGGCGGGCATCGCGACGAGCGTGCTGCTGCGGCCCGGCGAGGCCGTGCCGGACCGCGGTTGGCTGCCGGCGACACCCACGGGGTACGGGTGGCTGCCGTTGCTGGCCGGCGTGGCGCTTGTCGAGGCGGTGGCCCGGCTGGCCGAGCTGGACGCCAAACTGAAGTGGCCCAACGACCTGCTGATCGGCGACGCGAAGTGCGCGGGCGTGCTGGCCGAGGCGGTGCCCGGGCGTGCACCGGACCAACCGCCGGCCATCGTGCTCGGCATCGGGCTCAACGTGACGCTGCGCGCCGAGGAACTGCCGGTGAACCCGACCGGGCTGCCGGCCACCTCGTTGCAGTTGGCCGGTGCGGCGGCCACCGACCGGGATCCGCTGCTACGGGCGCTGCTGCGTGCGGTCGCCGACTGGTACGACCGGTGGCGCTCCGCGGGCGGCGACGCGGTGGCCAGCGGCCTGCGCGACGCCTACCTGGCGGCGTGCGCGACGGTCGGTCGCGAGGTACGCGTGCTGCTCCCCGACGGCGACTCCCTGACCGGCGAGGCCACCGGAGTGGACCCGGACGGCCAACTGATGGTCACCACCCCCACCGGCCCCCGAACCCTGACCGCCGGAGACGTCCTCCACCTCCGCTAACCACCCCACCCCACCCCCGCGATCTTGCAGTTTCGGTCGGGGTAAATCGGGTGAAGGCCGCGTAACGGCGACCGAAAGTGCAAGATCGCGGAGAACGGGGTGGGGGCCGCGTGGCGGATGTCGTGGTGGGGCTTGGGGGGTTTACCGTCTGCGCGTCTAGAAAATCGCGATGGAGGTTCCCGTGGCGTTTCCTGAAGACGTGCTCACCGAGGACGAGCACGTCGTGCTGCACCTGCACCCGCACTGGAAGGCGTTGATCCGGCCGATCGCGGTGCTGGTGCTGGCCATCGCCGCGGTGGTGGTGGGGCTGCTCCTGCTGCCCGAGAGCGGCGGCGGTTCGATCGCGCTGGCCGTGATCGGCGTGATCGCCCTGGTCGGGGTGCTCTGGCTCGGCCTGTGGCCGTTCCTGGTCTGGCGTACCACGCACTACCTGTTCACCAACGAGCGTGTGCTGATCCAGCAGGGCGTCTTCTCCCGTGACCGGCGGGACCTTCCGCTCACCCGGGTCAACGACCACTCGATGAACCAGCGCTTCGTCGAGCGCCTGCTCGGCTGCGGCACGCTCACCATCGAGTCGGCCGGCGAACGCGGCCAGTCGGTGCTCGCCGACGTGCCGGGTGTCGGAAAGGTGCAGACCACCCTGTACGAGCTGGTCGAGGCACAGCACGACAAGCACTCGCTCGGCGACGGGGAGATGCGCGACATCCTCGCCGACATGCAGGACGGCAAGCCGCTGCGCGACACCACGACCTGACCTCGGGTCGACCGAGGCCGTGACCCGCCCTGGACAGTGTCGGGGCGGGTCAGTCGTGTGGTTCGGCCGGGGGTGTGCCGTTTCCGGGCCGTACGGGCCCAGGCGGGCTGGTCTCGGCCGGGCCGGCGTCGGGCGGCCCACTCGCAGGCTGACCGCCTTCGGCCGCGCCGCGACCGGCTGGGCCGCCACTGCCTGCGTCGTGACCGGCTGGGCCGCCTTCGGCCGTGCCTCGACCGGCTGGGCCGGCTTCGGCTGGGCCGCGACCGGCTGGGCCGGCTTCGGCTGGGCCGCGACCGGCAGGGCCGGCTTCGGCTGGGCCGCGACCGGCAGGGCCGGCTTCGGCTGGGCCGCGACCGGCAGGGCCGTCGCTGGCTGCGTCGTGACCGGCGGGGCTGCCTCCGGCTGCGCCGCGACCGGCCGGGCCGGCTTCGGCTGCGTCCTGACCCGCTGTGCCGCCTCCGGCCGGGCCGGAGGCGACTGTGCCGGCTCCGGCCTCGGGGTCGGCCTCGATGGGGTCGGCCTCGGCTGGTCGCAGGGCGAACCAGCCACGGAAGCGGGTGCGCAGCACCTCCTGCTCGGGCCGGTCGTCCGGGCCGAGGCGCAACATGGTGCCGGTGAGGCTGACGGTGCCGAGCCCCGGGCGGGCCGTCGACGGTCGCGCGCCCATCACGTCGACCCGGATCGCGAGCCGGTCGCCGGCGCGTACGGGGGCGAGCCAGCGCAGCTCCTCCAGGCCGGGGGACGCGTCCGCGGCGGCTCGGGACAGCAGATGGTCGACGTACGCCCGCATGAACAGGCTGACCGTGTAGAAGCCGCTGGCGATCAGCCCACCGTGCCGGCTGGCCCCGGCCAGCTCGGGGTCGACGTGGTACCACTGCGGGTCGAAGCGGCGGGCGAAGGCGACCATCTCGTCGCCGTCCACGGTGACCACGCCGAGGTCGACGGTGTGCCCCGGAACGAGATCCTCGAAGAACAGCTCGGCGGGTAGCCCGGTGCCGGAGCGGGCGTCGGGTGTCGTCACCGGCGGGGCGCGCGGCGAGTGCCGACGTGTAACTCCGCGGCGAGCTCCGCGTCCAGGTCGGCAGCGGGGCTGACACTCAACCGGGTGGGCCGGCCCTGGGTGGGAGTGCCGGGCGGTTGGTCGGCGCGGTCTGCGGACTTCGCCTCCTCCTCCAGCTCCGACACGGTCTCGGCAAGCTCGGCGACCGGGTCCATCTCGGCCAGGGTGTCCCACTCGTCCCGCGGGATGTCGTGCCAGGTGGGCTCGGCTTTCGTCTCGCCCTCGGCCGGCACGACCGGCTGGAAGACGAAGGTCCGGTAGGACCAGAAACGGAAGAGCGTGCCCAGCAGGACGCCGACGGTCTTGGCCACGTTCAGTGCGAGCAGGCCATGGACGCCGAGGCCGTACTTGGCCGCCGCCACGGCACCCAGCTCGATGAGCAGGCCAACCCCGTTGAACAGGAAAAACAGGACGTACTCCCGGCGCAGCGCCGACTTCGGGCGATCCCGGTACGTCCAGTGCCGATTCATCAGATACGACGTGATCGTGGCGACGAGGGTCGCGATCACGTTCGCCTTCAATTGACCATTGACGAAAACGGTCAGTGCAAGGGCATTGAACACCGCGTAATTGATGACGGTGTTGACGCCGCCAACGATGCCGAACTTGAGCGCCTCGTGGATGAACTTCTGCCAGCGCTCAGGCAGCAGACGGACAAGACGCATGCGAAACACCTTAGGGCAGTCGGTGCGGCCGGTGATCACCGGCCGAACGGGGTGAGCGGCAGGTCACGCCCTGCGATCGGGGTCGGGTCTTACCTGCGGAACGGTCCGGGTTCCCGCTTCGACGAAGACGAACCGCCGGTACGACCAGAATCGGAACAGCGTGCCGAGGCCCGTGCCGACGACGTAGCTGGCGACGTTGTCGGCCAGGCGTGTCTCGAACACGGCGGGCCAGATGCTGCCGAGCCCGTACCGGCTGATCGCGAGGCAGGCCACCGCGATGCCGAGGCCGACGACGTTGAAGAAGAAGAACAGTGCGTACTCGCGGGCCGGGTTGCTGCGCTGCCGGTGCCGCCAGGTCCAGAACCGATTGCCCACGAAGGCGACGGAGGCCGCGATGATGGTGGAGATCGTCTTCGCCGTCAGCTCCTCGACGCCACGCGTGCTCGTCAGATAGTTGAAGAGCGCGAAGTCGACGAGGAAGGCGACGCCACCCACGGTGGCGAACTTGCTCATCTCGCGGACGAGATGACCGAAGCGGTCCAGCAGCCTGCCGACCAGACCCCGTCGGGTCTGCCGGGGACCCGGTTGCTCCCCGGTCATCGTGGCGGCCACGGGGCGAGCCTACCGGCTGTCGACCAGTCAGAGGGGTAGCAACGGCGAGCGGGCGTGGTCACCCGGAACAGCCGATCACTGTGTGCGGAACCGTTGTACGCAGCGTAACCAATTGGGAGGACTGACGCGCCCCGGAACGGGAATCCACGCACCGGTCGGCGGGGCAGGTCACGGCCCGACCGCTACAAGCGTCCGCCGGGGTGCACAACAAGATTTGCGTGAAACTGCGCAGGAAAGCGGGTATCAGCTCGTGATGCCGCAGCGTGGCCGTAGCTTGTGCAGTTCTTCACAACCAGTCCCACTGACTCGGAAGGCTGCCCGGTTTACGCTGAGGCCAATCCCAGGTTTCCACGAAGGCGACGCATCGCGCCGCTGAGTCTCGTGCATCCCATAGATCGGTCAGCGTCGACCACAAGGAGATGTGTCATGGTTGCTCCGGCTGTTGTGCGGGGTATTGATCAGGCCCCGACGTCCCATCCGAAACTGCTCGCCTGGGTCCGTGAGGTCGCGGAACTGACCACCCCCGACCGGGTCGTCTGGGTGGACGGGTCCGACGAGGAGTGGCGCCGCCTCACCGACGAGCTGGTTGAGGCCGGCACGCTGATCCGGCTGAACCCGGAGAAGAAGCCCAACTCGTTCTACGCGCGTACCGACCCGACGGACGTCGCCCGGGTCGAGGAACGCACCTTCATCTGCTCCCTCGACGAGGCGGACGCCGGCCCCACCAACAACTGGATGGCGCCGCCGGAGATGAAGCGGACGATGACCGAGCTGTACCGCGGCTCGATGCGCGGGCGCACCATGTACGTCATCCCGTTCGTCATGGGCCCGGTCGAGGCGGAGAGCCCGATGTTCGGTGTCGAGATCACCGACAGCCCGTACGTGGTCGCGTCGATGCGCATCATGACCCGGATGGGCACCCGTGTCCTCGAGGCGATGGGCGACGACGCGGACTTCGTGCACGCGCTGCACTCGATCGGCGCCCCGCTCGCCCCTGGCCAGCAGGACGTCGCCTGGCCGTGCAACGAGACCAAGTACATCTCGCACTTCCCGGAGACCCGGGAGATCTGGTCGTACGGTTCCGGTTACGGCGGCAACTCGCTGCTCGGCAAGAAGTGCTACTCGCTGCGGATCGCCAGCGTGATGGGCCGGGACGAGGGCTGGCTCGCCGAGCACATGCTGATCCTCAAGATCACCTCGCCGGAGGGCAAGGTCCACCACATCGCCGGCGCCTTCCCGTCGGCCTGCGGCAAGACCAACCTGGCCATGGTGGAGCCCACCATTCCGGGCTGGAAGGTCGAGACCATCGGCGACGACATCGCCTGGATGCGGTTCGGCCCGGACGGCCGCCTCTACGCGGTCAACCCGGAGTACGGCCTGTTCGGTGTCGCACCCGGCACCGACTGGAAGACGAACGCCAACGCCATGCGCACCCTGGACCGGGGCAACTCCGTCTTCACCAACGTGGGCCTCACCGACGACGGCGACGTCTGGTGGGAGGGCATGGGCGAGCCGCCGGCGCACCTGATCGACTGGAAGGGCAACGACTGGACGCCGGAGAGCGAGGGCCTCTCCTCCCACGCGAACAGCCGGTTCTGCACCCCGATCACCCAGTGCCCGATCCTCGCCGACGAGTACTTCGACCCCAACGGGGTGCCGATCGACGCGATCCTCTTCGGTGGCCGCCGCAAGGACACCATCCCGTTGGTGACCGAGGCCCGCGACTGGGTGCACGGCGTCTACATGGGCGCCACGCTCTCCTCGGAGACGACGGCCGCCGCGTCCGGCGCGGTCGGCGTGGTCCGCCGCGACCCGATGGCGATGCTGCCGTTCATCGGCTACCACGCCGGTGACTACTTCCGGCACTGGATCGAGATGGGCAAGGGCACCGACGGCGACGAGGCCAAGCTGCCGAAGATCTACTACGTCAACTGGTTCCGCAAGGACCCGGACGGCTCGTTCCTCTGGCCGGGCTTCGGGGAGAACTCCCGGGTGCTCAAGTGGGTCGTCGAGCGGATCGAGGGCACGGCCGACGCGGTGGAGACCCCGGTGGGCATGGTGCCGACGCCCGAGTCGCTGGACGTCGAAGGCCTGGACATGACCCCGGAGGACGTCCGGATCGCGCTGAAGGTCGACCCGGACGAGTGGCGCAACGAGCTGCCGATGATCACCGAGTGGTTCGAGAAGTTCGGTGACAAGCTGCCCGGCGTGCTCTGGGCCGAGTTGGACGCGCTGCGCGCCCGCCTGGACGCCACGCAACCGCAGCGGTAGGTGTGAACGAGACCCTTCGCGGGCAACATCGGATTCCATGAGGACGGCCGCCGAGACCCAGGTCCGGCGGCCGTCCGCCGTCCGGGTGCTGACCTTCCTGCTCGCGACGACGGCGGCGGCCACCGTCGTGGTCGAGCTGCTCAACTGGTGGTACGCCCCGGAGCAGGGCTTCGGTCTGGCGGTACGCACCGGCTGGGCGATGCTGCGCTCGTTCGGTTTCCTGCTGCTGATCGGGCACGTCCGCCGGGGCCGCACGGTGGCTCGCCCGTTCGGGCTGATCCTCGCGGTCACCACGGTCTTCGCCGTCGGCCGGTTGATCGTGCCCCGCCAGGGGGTGCCGCCGCTGCCCGGCCTGCTCGGCTTCGCCGTGCTCAGCGCGCTCTGTGTGGCGGTGGTCTGGCTGCTGTACCGCTCGTCGGCGCTGGCCGGGCATCTCGTCCGGCACCGGCCAAGGCTGGTTATCGACCGGGCCGGCCTCTCCTGGCGGGAAACCCCACCACGTCGGGCGGAGGCCAGTGCCTGGCTGCTGACCAGCCGGGTGGCGGCGTTCACCTACAGCCCGCTGATGCTGGTGCCGGCCCTGGTGGCCGGTGGCGCCATCCTGGACGGTCGGCTGTCCGCGCTGCCGGCCGTGCTGTTCTGGTTCGGTGCCGGCATCGCGGCCAGCTACGCGGTGCTGTTCTGTACCGCGTTCCTGATGCGCGGCAAGGACTGGGCGCGGAGCCTGCTGGTCGGCGTCACCCTGGTCGTGCTCGCCGTGGACCTGCCGCTGTGCTGGTGGCTGCTGGGCGTGGACGGCCTGGTCCGCGACGGCGCCCCACTGCTGGCGGCAGCCGCACTGGCCCTGTACGGCCTACGCCAAGCAACCCACACCCCAGCCTGACCCGCCCCGCCCTATCCATCGTCGATCTTGCACTTTCTGTCGCGACAGAAGGGAACGAAAGGCCCGAAGCGGCGACACAAAGTGCAAGACCGCGGGATTGGTGGTGGCGACAGCCCGGGACATTTGTCACCGTGCACCCGGTACCGGCGGCTCTGCCGGGGGCGTTCGCCCGTTCGTAGCGTGCTGGGTATGGGTGACAACGCGGTACGTCGCACGGGGCCTACCAACTCATCCGGACTGCTCTTCGCGGCCGTCGCGGCGTGCGCCCACCGGCGCGCGACCGTACGCGGTTGACCGCCACTAGCGTGTCCGTCGTGCCTGGTGCCAGCGAGATGACACGTGCCGTCGACCCCGGCCTGCGGCGGCGCGGGATCATGCTGGTGGCGGCCCACACGCTGTGGCTGTGGTTGCTGCTCCCGCCGGCTGCCACTGTCGTGCGGGGGGAGGTCCACCCGGTGCCGGTGGCCATGGTCGGGCTGGCCGTCTTCGCGTTGCTCTACCTCGCGCTGGTGGCGGTGCCGGTGGCCGCACTGGCCGTTCGGTCGGCCGTGCACCACGCCGGGCTGGCACTGCTGGCGCTGCTCGGGGTTGCGCTCGCCGCCGCGTACGGCAACGCCACGACCGGCTGGCTGGCCCTGCTGATCTATGTGTGCTCCGCGGGCGCCGTGGGGCTGCTCCGGGTGAAGTGGGCTTTCGCCTGGGTCGGCGGCAGCGTCGCGGCCGTGCTGGTGATCGGGGCGGCGCGACGCCTGCCCGCCGAGGGCACCATCCAGATCGCACTGATCACGCTGCTCGCCGGTGCCATGACGTTGGCGTTCGCGCGGGTGGCCCGCCTGGTCGACGAGTTGCGCCGCACCCAGCGGGAGCTGGCCCGTTCGGTCGTGGAACGGGAACGACTCCGGTTCGCCAAGGACCTGCACGACCTGCTCGGCCACACGCTGTCGCTGGTGGTGGTGAAGGCGGAGGTGGTCCGTCGGCTCGCCCCGACGGATCCACTCCGGGCGGCGGCGGAGGCGGCCGACATCGAGCGGATCGGCCGCACCGCCCTCACCGAGGTGCGCGAGGCGGTCACGGGTTACCGCGAGCACAGCTTCGCCCGGGAGCTGGACAACGCCCGGGCCGTCCTGGCCGACGTCGGCATCACCGTCACCGTACGGGGAACGGGGAATCTCGACGTCGACACCGACGACGCGTTCGGCTGGGTCCTTCGGGAGGGAGTGACGAACGTGCTGCGACACAGCCGGGCGTCGCGTTGCGCCATCGAGGTCGACACCGATGCCGACGGGTCGGTGCTGACCATTCGGGACAACGGGGTGGGCGGCCGACCGCGGTTCGGAAACGGCCTGCGGGGTCTCTCCGAGCGGCTTGAGCAGGCGGGCGGCACCCTGCGGGTCGGTCCGGCGCACGGTGGTGGTCTGCTGCTCACCGTCCGGGTTCCCACCCGCGCGGTAGCGACGGCGACCGAATGATCCGGCTGCTGCTCGCCGAGGACCAGGGCATGATGCGCGGGGCGCTGGCCCTGCTGCTGAACCTCGAACCCGACATCGAGGTGGTGGCGCAGGCCCGGACCACCGCCGAGGCGTTGGAGGCGGCCCGGAGCAGTCGTCCGGACGTGGCGCTGCTGGACATCGAGATGCCCGACGGCAGTGGCCTGGACACCGCCGCGACGCTGCGGGAGCAGTTGCCCGACTGTCGGGTGCTGATCCTCACCACGTTCGGTCGGCCCGGCTACCTGCGTCGGGCGATGGAGGCCGGTGCGGCCGGCTTCCTGGTCAAGGACGGTCCGGTGGAGGAACTCGCGGTGGCCGTCCGGCGGGTGCTGGCCGGTGAGCGGGTGATCGATCCGACGCTCGCGGCGGCGGCTCTGGCGGCCGGCCCGAACCCGCTCACCGACCGGGAGCGGCACGTGCTGGCGGCCGCCGTCGACGGTGCGACCATCGCCGACATCGCCGCCCGTCTGCACCTGTCCGAGAGCACGGTGCGCAACTATCTGTCGTCGGCCATCGGCAAGACCGGTACCCGAAACCGGATCGAGGCCGCCCTCAGCGCCAGGACCAACGGCTGGCTCTGACGCCGCCCAGGTCCGCGGTGCGTCGATGGAATTCCGGCCATGTGGGTCGGCCCGGGTGAGCGGCTGGCGGGCAGGAAGTTCCGGCCGTGTGGGGTCGGCCCGGGTGAGCGGCCGGCGGGCAGGAAATTCGGCCGTGCGGCGTCGGCCCGGGTGAGCGACAAGCGGGCAGGATGACGGGTGGTGTCGGTCACAGCACAGCGACGACGCCGACGGCGCAGGCGGGTGGCGAACGGGCCGTGCCGCCGACGGGGAGGGAGGCGCGCGGTGAGCGACGAGTTCGATGTGGTGGTGGTGGGAGCGGGGCCGGCCGGAGCAGCCGCCGCGTTGGCGGCACGCCGGGCGGGTGCCAGCGTGCTGCTGCTGGACCGGGCCGACTTTCCCCGGGACAAGGCGTGTGGCGACGGGATCGCCGCGCACTCGGTGGACGTGCTCGCCGAGCTGGGTGTGCCCGAGGCGGTGGCCGGCTACGCGCCGCTGCCCGCGTTACGCATGATCGCGCCGGGTGGCGGCGCCGTGGCTCGGGCGCTGCCCCGACCCGCGTACACCGTGCCCCGGGAGGTCTTCGACGCGCGACTCGTGGCGGCTGCCGTGGCGGCCGGCGCGCAGTTGCGCCGACACACCGTGCGCCGGGTCGAGCCGCGCGCCGACCGGGTGGTGCTCGACGGGGAGGTGTCCGGTCGAGTGGTGGTGGGTGCCGACGGCGCCGGCTCGTTGGTGCGTCGGGCGCTCGGCCATCCGCAGAATCCCGACCGGCACCTGGCGCTGGCCATCCGGGGGTACGCCCCGGCTCTGCCCGGCCCCTCCGAGCAGCTCATCGTCACCTCGAAGGCGCGCTGGCCGGCGTACGCCTGGTCGTTTCCGATCGGCGACGGACGGGCGAACGTCGGGTACGGGGAGGTGCTGCGCGGTGAGCCGCTGAGCCGGGCCTACCTGCTGGACCGGCTGGCCGCGCTGCTGCCCGGCACCGATCTGGGGACGGTGACCGGGTTGCGCGCCCACCATCTGCCGCTGTCCACCCACCGGCCGGCACCGGGGCGTGGCCGCACGTTGCTGGCCGGGGACGCGCTGTCACTGATCAATCCGTTCACCGGGGAGGGCATCTTCTACGCGCTGCTCTCCGGTGCGCTCGCCGGTGCGGCGGCGGCCCAGGCACCCGAGGCGGCCGCCGTCCGGTACGCCCACGGGTTGCGTCGCCGCCTCGGCACCCACCTGCGGCACAGCTCGTTCGCGGCCTGGTTGGCGCGGCGTGGCCGGGTGGTGGACGCGGCGGTGCGGGCCGCCCGGCGCGACGACCGGGTGTTCTACGACGTGGTCGAGTTGGGGCTGGGTGACGGACGCCTCACCGCCCGTACGCTGGCGATGATCGGCATCGGTCTGCCGGGCGGGGATGCGACTCCGAGGCGGTGATCTGGCCGAAGGGTCGCTACGCTGCTAGGTGATGACGCTGCGGGACCTTATCTACTCCGTGTACGAGCGCCGGCTCACGGCGAAGCTCGCGGGTAAGCCGGTGCCCCGGCACGTCGGGGTGATGTGCGACGGCAACCGCCGATGGGCGAGGGAGATGGGCTTCGTCGACCCGAACGACGGTCACCGGGTCGGGGCGGCCAAGATCAAGCATGTCCTCGGCTGGTGTGACCAGGCCGGCATCGGGCACGTCACCCTCTACCTGCTGGCCACCGACAACCTGCGCCGCCCGGCCAGTGAGCTGGACCCCCTCCTCAAGATCATTGAGGATCTGGTGGTGGAGCTGGCGGAGGAGGGCAACCCCTGGCGGTTGCGCATCGTCGGGGCTCTCGACCTGCTCCCGGCGCAGACCGCGGCGGCGTTGAAGGGCGCCGAGGAACGCACCCGCGAGCGCACCGGCGGCGCGGAGGTCAACATCGCGGTGGGCTACGGCGGTCGCCGGGAGATCACCGACGCGGTCCGCTCGCTGCTGTTGGAGCACGCCGCCTCCGGCGGCACGATCGAGGAGTTGGCCGAGGTGCTGGACGTCGAGCACATCGCCGAGCACCTCTACACCCGTGGCCAGCCCGATCCCGACCTGGTCATCCGCACCAGCGGGGAGCAGCGGCTGTCCGGCTTCATGCTGTGGCAGTCCGCGCACTCGGAGTTCTATTTCTGCGAACTCAACTGGCCGGACTTCCGGCACATCGACTTCCTGCGCGCACTGCGCTCGTACGCGACGAGGCAACGCCGCTACGGCGCCTGACGCGTCGGTCTGCCGCCCGGCCAGGTCAGGGCAGGTGGGTCAGCGCCTCGGTGAGGAAGTCGCCCAGGGCGGCCGGGGACTCGATCGTCAGGTCGGCGGCGTTGGCGACCTCGTGGCCGGTCTCCGGGTTGGCCACCGCCACGCAGACGCCGAGGAAGTCCGGGTCGGCGGCGGCGCGGGCGCGCAGTGCGGCGAAGGCCTTGATGTCCGAGACGTCGTCACCGAAATACCAGGCGCCGGTGGCCCCCTTGATCGCCTCGCCGATCACCATGCCCTTGTCCCGGTCGACTGGCGGTTTGAGCTCCAGCACCATCCGCCCGGCCTGCACCCGCAGACCCAGCCGGTCGGCCTGCGCCTGCCCCCACTGCTGCACTGTCGCGCCGAGCTGTGGGGCGGTCCGCCAGTGCAGTGCCACGGAGAGCCGCTTGTATTCCACGAGCGTGCCGGGCGGCAGTTCCGCCCGGGCCAGGTCGGCCAGCTCCGTCATGGTCGGCACCCAGGGCAGCGCGGCCGGCTCGGTGACGGTCTCCCCGCCGGAGTGGCTGTGCTCCAGCCCGTACAGGCCGTAGAGGTCCACGCCGGTGAGCCCGCCGAGCTGATCCCGCAGGAACTCGACGGGTCGGGCGGAGACGATCGCGACCCGCTGCACGACCGGGGCCAGCGCCTCGATCGCGGCCAACGCCTTGGGCGCCGGGCGGACCGCGGTCGGATCGTCGTCGACGGGCGCGAGCGTGCCGTCGAAGTCGAAGAAGAGCACGGTCCCGGCCGCCCGGCTGGCGGTGGTCCGCCAGGCCTGGTCGGCGTTCAACGGAGTACTCGGCTGGTGATTGCCCAGATTCAACGGCGGCACGCGCGTCAGCGTACCCCGGCGACGAAGGCTCATTCCTGGCCGAGCGGACCCGTTGCGCGGTGGGCGATCAGCGTTCGGCGGCTCCTCGTCCACGCCGACCGAACGGCACCACCGCAGCCTCCTGGCCGTGGCTCAACAGGTAACCCTCCACGAACCCGGTGTTGCGATCGCCGGTGTGGGTCTCGATCTCGTTGAGCCGTGCCACCAGGAACTCGGTGAGTGCGCTGATTCGGTCGTTCATGCGTTCGTGCAGCTCGGCGACGACGGCCAGGACGACCGCGGTGCCGGCGGTGATGAGTACGAAGAGGTTGACGAGCAGCGGCAGCTGCCCGCCGTCGACCGCGAGGGTCACTGTGTTACCGGTCGCCCACAGTGTCATCGACACTGTCGCGACCACGACTGCCAACCACTTCAGGGTCATGGACAGACCCCTCCTTTTGTCCCGCAGGGCTGGGTTCGGCCTTGTCCCGTCCCCCCGCCGATGACGAGCCCAAGCAGTACGAATAGGGACGCTAGCGTGCCCGTTCCGACCCCGGAGGCAAACGAATGAACCTGACCAGGCGTTCTTTCGCCATCTGAGGAACTACCCTGCTTGATTGCCTCTATTTCGGACATCGACCGGCAGCGTTGGGCGGTATGCGAGGTATCTAATGGTTTCTCGGATGTGGAACTTCTCCGCGTCCGAAACGTTCGGATCGACCAGCCGGCGCAGCAGAGCCTCCACGTCGGGGTCCATCGGAGGGGCGGGTTGGCCGCTGCGGGGGCCGCTCGCGGTGCGGTCCCAGCCGAGTGCGGCGAAGGCCGCCGCCGGGTTGAGCCCCAGGCCCTCGCAGAAGGCGACCACCCGTTCGGCCTCCGGGTCACTGGCCCAGTCGCCCCGGACCCACCGGTTGATGGTCTGCCGGGAGACGCCGGTGCGCCGGGACACCTCGGTGCCACTCCAGGCCCGGGTCGCCCGTGCCTCGTCCAGGGCGCGGCGAACGAAGGTGGCGAAGGCGATCTTCCGCGCATTGGCCGTCTCGGTCACCCCGTGACGGTACGGCCACGCGGCGCCGAGCGCGCGCCCCGGCTCGCCACTGTCACGCAGACGTGACGGGATCCTCGGATTTCCGGTAAACGATTCAGTGCCGCTGTTGAGGGGTGTCACGCGGGCAGAATAGATGCACGTAGTGGCGAAGGTAAGCGGACGAAAAGCTGATACTGTCACGCCCATGGGACAATCTACGGTGTGTCACGTGCATGAGACGATTGGTGCTCACATGCGTCATACCCCCGACGCCAAGGGGGTGTGGTGACCGAGCTCGCCACCCGCGCCCAGGCCTTCGGGCTGATCGCCGAGGGGGTCGCCGCGGGGCTGACCGCCCCCTGGCGTCTCTACCTCGCCCGAGGCTGCCGCTACCTGTCGCTGAGCGTCGGCGACCGCGCCGAGTGGAACGCCTGGCGTACCCATCTCGGCTGCCCGGAACTGAGCGTCCGGGTCTACGACGCCGGCGGCGAGATCCGCCGTTCCTCGGTGGCCGAGATCGTGCTGGACGGCTGCCGGATCAGCGTCGAACTGGTCGAGGAGGTCAGCACCGACGACCTGGACCGGCTGCTCGTCGCGGATCCCACCACGATCGAGCCGGAGGAGCGATGACCTGGCGTCCACGCTGGGCCGGTGTTGCCCGATGAGCCCGTTCCTCGCGGTGTTCCTCGTCCTGGTGCTCGGTGCGACCAGCTACGCGGCCGGTCGGTTGCACGGGCAGCTCAGCTACCGCATCGGCTACCGCTTCGGCTACCGGCAGGGCTACTTCGACGGTGACCGGGGCGCCTGGAACCGGCGTCGCCGCGACGCCCAGGCGGCGATCGCCTCCGCCCTGTCGGTCTCCCCGGCGGGCGTGGTCCGCTCGGCCAGCACCGTCGCCCGCCCCGGCACCACGTACACCGGCTCGTCGTTCAGCGCTCCGGCCGCCCCGATCACCGGGCGGCACCCGACCGGCACGCTCGTTCGACGTACCGGTTGAGGTCGGTCGGCGGGCGCAGGCCCGCCGACCGGCATTACCGACGCGGTGCGTCGTCCGCGGCGGACACGCACCGACGGGGTCACGTCAGACCGGTGACGGTGACCCCAACCGGCCGGGGTGCGCGCAGGGGGCATGCATCCCGGCCGGTTCCGCCGCGCCCGTCGTCAGCCCGTCCCGACGAGCACCCGGCGACGCGCCCGTCCTGGGAGTTCCCCGCACGCCAGGGCCTGTGTCAAAGCCCCTAGCCGGTCGCCGCCTGGACTCCGCCTCGGCTCGACCCAGGACTTTGACACAGGCCCTAGCCGGAAGGGTTCGGCGGGGCTAGCGTCTAGGCATGGCGCGGGGTTCTCCCGAGCCAGCCGGTCCGCCCGGATCTGCGACCTCGCGCACGGGGTTCCGCATCCGACCCCGTGTCCCCGGGCACCGGAGGAGGCGGAACACGGGTGGCGGGTGCCCATCCGTCGGAGCAGGCCTGTGACGACTCGCCGTACCACCGCCGGTGCCGACCAGACCCCGGCCGCGACTGCCACGACCCGCCGCGCCACCAGGAGCCGCCGCACGGCGGCCGCCGCGCCGGCCGACCCGAAGGAGCCACGACCAGCCGGCCAGGCCTTTGTCCTGGACACTTCCGTGCTGCTCTCCGATCCGGCGGCGTTCCACCGGTTCGCGGAGCACGAGGTGGTGCTGCCTCTGGTGGTCATCACCGAGCTGGAAGGCAAGCGGCACCATCCGGAGCTGGGCTGGTTCGCCCGGCAGTCGCTGCGGATGTTGGACGACCTACGGGTCCGGCATGGCCGACTCGACCGACCGGTGCCCGCCAACGATGCCGGTGGCACCCTGCGGGTGGAGCTCAACCACACCGACGACGGCGTGCTGCCGCCCGGCTTCCGGACCGAGAGCAACGACGCCCGGATCCTCTCCGTCGCGCTCAACCTCGCCGCCGAGGGGCGGGAGGTGACACTTGTCAGCAAGGACATGCCGCTGCGGGTCAAGGCGGCCTCGGTGGGTCTGCGCGCCGACGAGTACCGCCACGGCCAGGCCAGCGACCCGACCTGGACGGGCATGTCCGAGATGCAGCTCAGCGAGGAGCAGATCGGGTCGCTGTACGCCGGCGAGACCCTCGACCTCGACGAGGCGGCCGGCCTGCCCTGCCACACCGGCCTGGTGTTGCACTCGGGGCGGGGCTCCGCGCTCGGCCGGGTGCTGCCGGACAAGTCGGTCCGGTTGGTCCGCGGCGACCGGGAGGCGTTCGGCCTGCACGGCCGCTCCGCTGAGCAGCGCGTCGCCCTCGACCTGCTGCTCGACGAGGCGATCGGGATCGTCTCGCTCGGTGGCCGGGCCGGCACCGGCAAATCGGCGTTGGCGCTCTGCGCGGGGCTGGAGGCGGTGATGGAGCGCCGCCGGCACAAGAAGGTGATCGTGTTCCGCCCGCTGTACGCCGTCGGTGGCCAGGAGTTGGGCTACCTGCCCGGGTCGGAGTCGGAGAAGATGTCGCCGTGGGCCCAGGCGGTCTTCGACACGCTCGGCGCGGTGGTGCACGAGAACGTGCTGGAGGAGGTCACCTCGCGGGGCATCCTGGAGGTGCTGCCGCTGACCCACATCCGGGGGCGCAGCCTGCACGACGCCTACGTGATCGTGGACGAGGCCCAGTCGCTGGAGCGCGGGGTGCTGCTGACCGTGCTGTCCCGGATCGGGCAGGGCTCCCGGGTGGTGCTCACCCACGACGTGGCCCAGCGGGACAACCTGCGGGTCGGCCGGCACGACGGGGTGACCGCCGTCATCGAGGCGCTCAAGGGCCATCCGCTCTTCGCCCACGTGACACTCAGCCGTTCGGAGCGGTCGCCGATCGCCGCGATGGTCACCGATCTCCTGGAGGACATTCCGATCTGATGGTGCTTATGCGGCCTTTGTCCGCATAATTAATGTGGCAGAAGTCACAAACAGCGTGGTTGGTTTCCCATCAGCCTCACTGTGCGCAATCGTGTCCCACGAGCGCCCACGCACCAAGGGGATCGTCGGTGATCGTTCGTCGCACGACGGAGGACATCGGCGGCGATCGGTACGTCGGCGCGACCGGCAATCGGTCGGGGCGCTCGTGGCACGGTTGACGGTCCACCTGTGACCTGCGCCGTGCCGCGTCCATGCCCCCGACGAAGGGACCACTTCGTGAGTCGGCTGTGGAGCCGGTTGGGTGCCCGTACGGCTGCTGTGGCGCTGCTCTCCGTGGGCGTTGCCGGTGGCTTCTACCTGGGCCAGGACCGGGAAACCCAGCAACAGGGGTTGGTCGAGCAGGCCAGCCTCGAGGTCGACCGGGCCGACCTCGCGTACCAACGCGAGCGGCAGGCCGCCCACCAGGTGCAGTTCTCCAAGCAGCGGGCCGCGGAATACCAGGCCAAGCTGCGGGCGGCACAGGCCGCCAAGGAGGCCGCCGAGCGAGCCCGCAGGGCCGAGGCCGCCGCGGCGTCCCGCAAGCGCGAGCGCGAGGCCGCCAACGCACCCGCCAAGCCGTTCGACGGGCCGATCCCGGCGTCCTGCGAGGAGTTCAGCGGCAACCGCAAGACCGGCTGCGCCCTGATGATCAGTGCGGGCTTCGGCATCGCCGAGTTCCCCTGCCTGGAGAAGCTCTGGACCAAGGAGAGCGGCTGGAACCACAAGGCCGCCAACAACTCGTCAGGTGCGTACGGCATCCCGCAGGCACTGCCGGGCAGCAAGATGGGCACGGTGGCCGCCGACTGGCGGACCAACCCGGCCACCCAGATCAAGTGGGGGCTGAGCTACATCAAGGGTAGGTACGACACGCCCTGCGGCGCCTGGACCTTCTTCCAGAACAACAACCACTACTGACGGCTTCCGAAGGCGGGGCGGGTGGCTCTCCACTCGCCCCGCCTTCGCGCGTACTCCGGACGGGACGTGAGTGGCGGCCGGCCGCTTTTGCTGATAGCAGTTGTCAGGTGACCCTGCACCCGTCAAGCGGCGACCCCTTCCGGTTCGGCACCGAGGCGTTCTACGCCGCCCTCGGCCGGGCGTTCGTCGCCATGTGCGCGGTGGTCCCGTTCCTCTTCCTCATCGAGGCCGTCGACCAGGGGCTCGCGTTCGGCCTGGACGCCAACGCCGGCATCATCCCGCAGCGCATCGAAGGGCTGGACGGGGTCTTCTTCTCCCCGTTTCTGCACCACGGCTTCGACCACCTCTACAGCAACAGCATCCCGCTGATCCTGCTGGGCACGTTCGTCCTGGCCGCCGGCGCCCGCCGCTTCCTCTGGTCGACCCTGGTCATCATCCTGGTCAGCGGGCTCGGCGTCTGGTTCACCGGCTCGCCCAACTCGGTGGTGGTCGGCGCCAGCGGCGTCATCTTCGGCTACCTGGGCATCCTGCTCACCCGGGGCATCGTCGAACGCAGCTGGTGGAACTTCGCGGTCTTCCTGCTGGTCGGCCTGCTCTACGGCTGGCAACTTGTCGGCATCCTCCCCACCGACGAGCGGATCTCCTGGCAGGGCCACCTGTTCGGGCTGCTCGGCGGGGTGGTCGCGGCGATCCTGTTCCGTCGTCGACGGCCGGCGGTGGACGGGCCGGACCACTTCGGGTCCACGCTCAGCCTGCCCTGACCAAATCCCCGGCGCGCCCCTGGGACGTGCTTGCCGGACCGCTGCCACCCGCCTACGGTCGAGATCAGCACGCGTTGATCCGTAAGCGGAAAGCGACGGTACGCCATGCGCGAGGTCGATGTCGCCGTGATCGGGGCCGGTCCAGCCGGTCTCTTCGCCGCGTACTACGCCGGGTTCCGAGGGTTGTCGGTGGCGGTCATCGACGCGCTGCCCGAGCCCGGCGGCCAGGTCACCGCCATGTACCCGGAAAAGTTGATCCTCGACGTGGCCGGCTTCCCCGCGGTCAAGGGCCGCGACCTGGTGGCCAACCTGGTGGCACAGGCCGCCCCGTTCGCGCCTCAGTACCTGCTCAACACCCGTGCCGAGAAACTGTCGTACGCCGACGGTCTTCCGGTGCTCGGCCTGGCCGGCGGCGAGCAACTCGGGTGCGGGGCGGTCGTGGTCACCGGCGGGCTCGGCAGCTTCAGCCCCCGACCGCTGCCGTGCGCCGACGGCGCTCCCGGCACCGGGATCGTCTACTTCGTCACCGAGCCGACCGACCTGGCCGACCACGACGTGCTGATCGTCGGTGGCGGCGACTCCGCCTTCGACTGGGCGTTGGCGCTGCAACCCCTGGCCCGTTCGGTGACCCTCGTGCACCGCCGGGAAAAATTCCGGGCGCACGCCTCGACTGTCGCCCGCGTGCTCTCCCTGCCGGTGCGGGTGGTGGTCAACGCCGAGGTCACCAGGCTGTTCGGGGAGGGTGCGGTGACCGCCGCCGAGGTGCGGGTGCACGGTGGCGCCACCGAGACGCTGCCGGTGGACACCGTGGTCGCCGCGCTGGGCTTCACCGCCGACCTGGGCCCGCTCGCCGAGTGGGGGCTGCGGTTGGACCGCCGGCACATCCTGGTGGACAGCGCGATGGCGACGAACCTGCCCCGGGTCTTCGCGGCGGGTGACATCACCGAATACCCGGGCAAGGTGCGGTTGATCGCCACCGGCTTCGGCGAGGCGGCGACGGCGGTCAACAACGCGGCGGTGGCCATCGACCCGAGCGCCCACCTCTTCCCCGGGCACTCCTCCGACGCCGGCTGACCGTCGGTATCGGACCCGAACCGATCCGTGTCCGGATCGAGACGGGTCGACCGGACCCTGGGTGGATGACGGGTCCCGCGGCACGGCAGGACGGCGCACCGACGACCCTGCCCTGGCTCTGCCACCCCAGCACCCTGCTCGCCCTGGTGCTGCTCCTGGTCAACGACCACGTCCTGAAGGCGGCCTTTCCCGGCCTGCTGACCGGCAAGCTGAGCGACGTCGCCGGTCTGGTGCTCGCCCCGCCACTTGTCGCGGTGCTGCTGACCCTCCTGGTGCCGCGGTTGCCGGCCCGGGCCGCCGCGCTGGCCGGCCTGGTCGCGGTGGGCGCCGGCTTCGCGCTCGTCAAATCCAGCGGGTACGCCGCCGAGGCGGCCTCGTCGGCCTGGACCGTACTGGCCGGGCCGTCCCTGGTCCGGGCCGACCGGACCGACCTGCTGACCCTGCCGGCGCTCGGCCTGGCCTGGTGGAGTTGGACGCGAACGCGTCGCCGGCCGGTGCGCCAGCGGACCGCCCGGCTGGTCCGGCTGCTGGTGGTGCTGCCGCCGGCGGTGTTGGCGGTGGCCGCGACAAGCGTGGTGCACTACCCCTACGCCGTGGGCACCGCCCTGCTCGACGGACAGCCGGCGGTCTCGATCGGCTCGGGCTACGACGACCGATCCTGGCCGACCCAGCCAGCCGAGGGCCGGTGGTCGGTCAGTACGGACCGGGGGACCAACTGGCGACCCGCCGACGCCGCCGAGGAACAGCGGTTGTCCGGTCCCGACGTCGGGCAGCGGCAGGCGTGTGTGCCGGCCGAGCCGCAGCGGTGCTACCGGGCGGTCCGCGGTCACCTGCGCGTGGAGCAGAGCGACGACGCCGGTGTGACGTGGCGGGTGGCCTGGGAGGTGTCGGACGCACGCCGCGAGGCGTTCGCCCGTCGATTCGACAACCCGGGCGACATCCGCCGGCACTTCGCCTCCCGTGATCTGATCGTCTATCCCGTCGCCGACGGCGGCCACGAGGTGCTGGTCGCCAACGGCCGCGACGGCCTCCTGCGCCGAGGGTCGGACGGCGGCTGGCGACGTGCCGGCTTCCCGAGTGAGCAGGACACCTCGGACGGTCCACCCGCACTGGGTCCCGGTGGACCCGGCGACCGCGACACCGACGTCTTTCTCGCCTTCGCCCTCTCGCTGACCCTCGCCGTCGCGGTCACCGTGCTCGCCGCCCACCTGGCGATCCGGCGCGGCAAAGGCCCACGCTGGTGGGGAGTCGCCGGCAGCGGGGTGCTGCTGTCCGCCGGCATCGTGCTGGCCCTGGCCTGGGAGCGCAGCGACGACTGGTCGACGTCCAACGCCCTGCTGCTCGTCGTTCTGCCAGCGTGTCTCCTGACGGCGGTGAGCCTGGTCGTCCGAGCCTCCTACCAGGGGTCAACGGGCCGGTGGATCGCAGGGGCGCTGACCGGGCTCGTGCTCACCGTCGTCCTGGCCGGGCTGCCGCTCGTCGGTTGGCTGCACGGCACCCCACCACAGACCCGGTTCGCGGTGGCGCTCGCCCTGTTGGGCACGGTGCCGGGCGTGCTGTTGGCCATCCGGATCGCCGGGCTGGTCGACCCGGCCCGCGCGTACGAGCGCCGGCACCCGCCGCGTCCGCCCTACCCGCCGCACGGGCCCTATCCGCACGGGCGGCCCTATCCGCACGGGCCCTACCCTCCGGGCCCGCCGCCGGTGCCTGACCCGCCCTACCCGAATGCGCTCTACCCGTCGCGCCCGCCGGCGGTGCCTGACCCGCCCGCGCCGTCGCAGCTCCCGCCGCCCGGACCAGCGCAGCTCCGGCCGCCGTGCCCGTCGCAGCTGCCGCCGGGCTGAGCGTCAGGCGCGGAGCCGCCAGCGCGGGGTCAATCGGTGCGTGGTGCGCTCAGCGCGCCGGTCGGTCGACGCGCGGGGTTGATTGGTGCGTGGGGTGTTCAGCGCGCGGGTTGGTCGGCACGGGGGGCCGGTGGCGCCAGCGCGGCGATCAGCACCGCCACCATGGTCAGTGCTGCCCCGAGCAGGGTGTTCACACCGGGGTGGGAGGCCGCGGTGGGCAGCACCAGGTCCAGCAGGACCGCCCCCACGATCTGGCCGGCGATGGTGGCCAGACCGAGCAGCAGCACACCGGTGAACCGCACGATCGCGGCGGCGATCGCGATGAACACGATGCCGATCGGGCCGCCCAGGTAGAGCCACGGCTCGCTCGGCAGGTCGCCGGTCGGCCAGCCGCGTACGGCGGTGTCGACGGCGAACGCGACGAGCAGGGTGACCGTCCCGACGGCGAAGTTGACGAGGGTGGCGGTCAACGCGCTGTCGGCCGCCGCCCGGACCCGCCCGTTGACGGCCTGCTGCCAGGCGATGCCCAGGCCGGCGAGCAGGGGCAGCAGGGCAAGCGCCAGCGTGCCCGGATCGCCGAGCCGGTCGGCCACGGCCAGGCCGACCGCGAGCACGGTGAGCACCGCGCCGGCGAGTCGCTGCCGGGTGACCGGCTGCCGGCCGGTCGGCCCGATCCCGGCCCGGTCCACGGCGAGGCTGCTGCCGGTCTGGCCGGCCACCACCGCCACGGTGAAGACCGCCACGCCGAGCGTGCCGATGGTGAGCCCCTGGGTGGCCACGAGGAAAGCCCCGCACATCCCGCCGAGGCACTGCCACGGCCGCAGCGTTCCCGTTGCCAGGGCACGCCGCGTCGCGGCCAGGCCACGTCGCCCGCCGGGGGTGGCGGGCACCAACACCAGCAGCACCAGCAGGCCGACGCTGAACGAGACCACCGCGGCGGCGAACCCGTCGGCCAGGCGTACCCCCAACTCGCCGTTGATCCTCGACTGCACCGCCACCGCCACCCCGGAGACCGACGCCAGCGCGACGCCGGTGATCCGGCGGGTCGCGGAGAGAGCCTGCGGTGTCGCGGCGCCGGTGGCGGTCACTCCTGCTCGGCCAGCGGCCGACCGTCGAAGTCGACAGCGGAGTAGAGCGCCAACTTCTCCAGCCGGTGGTACGAGTCGATCACCCGGATCGTGCCGCTCTTCGACCGCATCACGATCGACTGGGTGTACGCGCCGCCGGCCCGGTACCGCACCCCGCGCAGCAGATCTCCGGAGGTGACCCCGGTCGCCACGAAGAAGCAGTTGTCACCGGTGACCAGGTCGTCGGTGGCCAGCACCCGGTCCAGGTCGTGCCCGGCGGCGAGCGCCTTCTCCCGCTCCTGCTCGTCGCGCGGCCAGAGCTTGGCCTGCATCGCACCGCCCATGCACTTCAGGGCGCAGGCGGAGATGATGCCCTCCGGGGTGCCGCCGATGCCCATCAGCACGTCGACCTCGGACTCGCCCCGGGCGGCCGCGATGGTCCCCGCGATGTCGCCGTCGGAGATGAACCGGATGCCCGCCCCGGTCCGGCGGATCTGGGTGACCAGGTCGTCGTGGCGGCTGCGGTCCAGCACGCAGACCGTCACCTCGGACACGTCGGAGCCCTTGACCTTCGCGATCCGGCGCAGATTTTCGGCCACCCCGGCGTTGATGTCGATCACATCGGCGTACGCGGGACCGACGGCGAGCTTCTCCATGTAGAAGACGGCGCTGGGGTCGAACATCGCACCCCGCTCGGAGACGGCGAGCACGGCGACGGCGTTCGGCATGCCCTTGCTCATGAGGGTGGTGCCGTCGACCGGGTCGACGGCGACGTCCACCTCCGGGCCGGTGCCGTCGCCGACGTGTTCGCCGTTGAAGAGCATCGGGGCGTTGTCCTTCTCGCCCTCGCCGATCACCACCACGCCGCGCATCTGGATCGAGTTGATCAGCTTGCGCATGGCGTCGACGGCGGCCCCGTCGCCGCCCTCCTTGTCGCCCCGGCCCACCCACCGGCCGGCGGCCATCGCGGCGGCCTCGGTGACCCGGACCAGGTCGAGGGCGAGGTTTCGGTCGAGATCCTGTGGGATCCGCGTCCTGGTGTTGGTCATGACGGCTGCTCCTCCTCGCGACGGTGCGGGGACGACCGGCGGCGGGGCGGTCCCCACTGCCGGCTCTGTCGCTGATCCTCACACGATGGCCGACCCGGGGTTGGCGCGGGGCGGTGATGGCCTGGATACCGCCGGTCGGGCGGCTGCGAAGATGGAGGGGTGGAGCCCGCACAGCCAGCCGACCGCGTACCCGCCGACCGCACGCCGCCCGACGGTCAGCCGCCGGCCGACGTCCCCGTCGGCCCCGGTGGTGACCCCGCCGGCGATGAGCCGACGCCGCCACCGGGAGTAAAGCCCGCCAAATCCGAACGGTCGCCGAAGGACATGGCGATCTCGTTGCTGGTGCTGCTCGTCCCGATCGCGCTGCTGCTGGCGTTCTACCGGGGCTTCCTCGGTGGTGACCAGGCCACGACAGTCGATCCGGCCCCGGCCATCGAGCAGGCCCGGTCGGCGAACGTGTTTCCGGTGAGCCAGCCGGAGGGGCTCAGCTCCGAATGGTCGACGGTCAACGCCCGCTACCAGACTGTCGACGGCGGCGCGAACCTGCGTATCGGCTATCTCACACCGGAGGGGCGGGGCATCCAGCTCCTACAGAGCAGTGTGCCGGCGGAGCGGCTGCTCCCCGCCGAGCTGACCGACCAGGGTCAGCCCCGGGGCCCGACCGAGCTGGCCGGGCGGACCTGGCAGCTCTACACGGCCCGGGGCAACCAGCAGGCGCTGGTCCTCCTGGAGCCGACCCGCACGGTGATCGTCGTCGGCGACGCCCGGGACAACGAACTACGCGAGCTGGCCGGCTCGCTGCGCTGACCGGGCTCGGTGGTGGTCGGAGAGGGCAACCGGACAGAAGGGTGATTGTCCGACCCGTCAACAGGGAACAGAGAGGGAGTGATCCGGGCGCGCTGCTCGGCCCGGATCGCGCGGCGCGGCCGACGGTGCTGCCGCGTCGCCCGGTTTCCGGCGCCGTCCAGGCCGTCGGGTGACCCTCTTGGGAGACACGTATGACTGTCCGACGACTCGGTGCCGGCCTGGTAGCCGCTGCCCTGATCACGCCCGCACTGGCCGCCTGCGGCAACGGTGGGACCGGCACCGCCGGATCGACCGCCACCCCGACGGTGACCGCGTCTGGCACGGCGAGCGCGTCCGGCGCTCCGGCGGCGGGCGACGCCAAGCAGGCCCTGCTCGACTCCACCAAGGAGATCAGCAGCGGCAACTTCCGATTCACTCTCGCTGGCGCCGGCTCGACGGCCGAGGGCCAGGTGCACCAGCCGAGCCAGAGCGCGGCGATGAAGTTCGCCATCGGCGGCCCCTCGTCCGACCTGGCCATGAAGCTCGACGTGATCCACTACAAGCCGGACAGCTGGGTGAAGCTGGAACTGACCGGCCCCACCGCCGACAGCCTGCCCGCCATCAAGCAGCTCAACCTCGGTAAGTACCAGCACCTGGACCAGGCCCGGATCAAGGGCAACCGCAACCTCGGCTTCGACTTCGACAAGGTCGACCCGGCCGGCAGCGCGGTGCTGACCCAGAGCATCACCGAGGTCCGCAGCACCGGCACCGGCGCGTACGCGGGCACCATCGACGTCACCAAGGCCGCCGAGGCGGGCTCGTTGAACGCCGCCACGATCGCCGCGCTGGGCACCCAGGCGAAGACCGTTCCCTTCACCGCGAAGGTGGACCCGCAGAACCGCCTCAGTGAGCTGGTGCTGCAGTTGCCGGCCGCCGGGCAGACCGCCGCCCAGGAGATCAAGATGACGTACTCCGACTACGGTGCCGCCACCGCCGCCCAGAAGCCGCCGGCGGACCAGGTCGTGGAAGCGCCAGCCGAGCTGTACAGCCTGTTCAACTGACGTACGCGCGTGGGGCGGCTCCGGCCGCCCCACCGGCGGTCGGTCAGGAAGCGGGCTCCTGCCGGGCGGCGTCGATCCGTGCCCGCGCGCCGTCCAGCCAGCGTTGACAGATCACCGCCAGCGCCTCACCGCGCTCCCAGAGCGCCAGCGACTCCTCCAGGGACGTGCCGCCGGCCTCCAGCCGCTCGACCACCGAGGCCAGCTCGGCGCGGGCCTGCTCGTAACTGAGCCGTTCGTCCGGCCCGGCCTTCGTGTCGTCGCTCATCGCACCCATCTCAGCACACCGCCCGCCGGGTCACCGCGTCGCCACTGCGCCGTCGACCGTGGCGGACAGTTCGCCGTCGGCCAGTCGTACCCGCAACGGGTCGCCCTTGCCGACGTCGGACGCCGCGCGGACGACGTGGCCGTCGGCGCGCTGCACGATCGCGTACCCCCGGTCGAGGGTGGCGGCGGGGGAGAGCGCACGCAGCCGGGCGAGGGTGTGGCGCAGGTCGTCGCCGGCGGCGCCGAGCCGGTGCGCCAGGCAGCGGCCGGCCCGTTGGCGTAACGCGGTCAGGTCGGTCGCGCGATGCTCCACCATCACCTGCGGTCGGGCCAGCACCGGCCGGGAACGCAACCCGTCGAGCCGGTGCGTCTCCCGGTCGACCAGGTTGCGCACCGCCCGTTCCAGGCGGTGCCGGGCCTGACCGATGAGGCGTACCTCCTCGGTGAGGTCGGGGACGACCCGCTTGGCCGCGTCGGTCGGGGTGGAGGCGCGGACGTCGGCGACGTAGTCGATCAGCGGTGCGTCCGTCTCGTGGCCGATCGCGCTGACCACCGGGGTACGGCAACCGAACACCGCGCGGCAGAGCGCCTCGTCGGAGAAGGGCAGCAGGTCCTCGATGCCGCCACCGCCCCGAGCGATGATGATCACGTCGATGCTCGGGTCGGCGTCCAGGACCTTGAGCGCGTCGATGATCTGCGGCACCGCGGACGGGCCCTGCACGGCCACGTTGACCGTGCGGAACTCCACCGCCGGCCAGCGTCGCCGGGCGTTGGTCAGCACGTCCCGCTCCGCCGCCGACGCGCGGCCGGTGATGAGCCCGATCCGGCCGGGCAGGAACGGCAGTCGGCGCTTGCGGGCGCGGTCGAAGAGCCCTTCGGCGGCGAGCAGCTTCTTGAGCTTCTCCAGCCGGGCCAGCAGCTCCCCGAGCCCCACCTGACGGATCTCGTCGGCGCGCAGGCTGAGCGTGCCCCGGGCGGCGTAGAACTCCGGCTTGGCGTGCAGCACCACCCGGGCACCCTCGCGCAGCTCCGGTGCCCCGGCGTCCAGCACGTCCCGGTTGGTGGTGACGGTCAGGCTCAGGTCGGCCGACGGGTCACGCAGGGTGAGGAAGACGGTGCTGGCCCCGGGACGGCGGCTGATCTGCGCCACCTGCCCGTCCACCCACACCCAGCCGAGCTTGGCGATCCACGCCCCCACCTTCTGGCTGACCACCCGCACCGGCCAAGGTTCCTCCGCACTGCTCCGCGCCCCCTCAGTCACCCGCCCACCCTACGGACCCCACGGCCTGCCCCCGTGGCCTGCCCCGTTGATCATGAGGTTATTGCCCCTGGTGTCGGCGTGTCGCAGCAATAACCTCATGATCAACAGGCCTGGAGGGGGCCGGCACGTACGATGGGGGGGTGACTGAGGCTCAGGCGACTCCCCGGACCGGCAAGCGCGTGCTCCTGGCGAAGCCCCGCGGCTACTGCGCCGGCGTCGACCGCGCGGTGCAGACCGTCGAGGAGGCACTGAAGCTCTACGGTGCCCCGATCTACGTGCGCAAGCAGATCGTGCACAACAAGCACGTCGTGCAGACCCTGGAGGCGCAGGGCGCGATCTTCGTGGAGGAGAACGAGGAGGTGCCGGAGGGGTCCACCGTCATCTTCTCCGCGCACGGCGTCGCTCCCGAGGTCTACGAGCAGGCCAAGGCGCGCTCGCTGAAGGCGATCGACGCGACCTGCCCGCTGGTCACCAAGGTGCACCACGAGGCGAAGCGGTTCGCCGCCGAGGACTACGACATCCTGCTCATCGGTCACGAGGGGCACGAGGAGGTCATCGGCACCGCCGGCGAGGCCCCCGCGCACATCCAACTTGTCGACGGCCCGGACGGCGCCGACAAGATCACCGTCCGCGATCCGGAGAAGGTCGTCTGGCTCTCCCAGACCACACTCTCGGTCGACGAGACGCTGGAGACGGTGGCCCGGCTCAAGCAGCGGCTGCCGCTGCTGCAGTCCCCGCCCAGCGACGACATCTGCTACGCCACGTCCAACCGGCAGCACGTGGTCAAGGAGATCGCCGCCGACTGCGACGTGGTGATCGTGGTCGGCTCGACGAACTCCTCCAACTCGGTCCGCCTGGTCGAGGTCGCCCTGGACGCGGGCGCCCGCGCCGGCCACCTGGTCGACTTCGCCCACGAGATCGACGACGCCTGGCTGGAGGGGGCCAACACGGTCGGCCTGACCTCCGGCGCGAGCGTCCCGGACGACCTGGTCCAGGAGGTGCTGGCCTACCTCGCCGCGCGGGGCTTCGCCGACGTCGAGGAGATCACCACCGCCAACGAGCGGCTCACGTTCTCACTTCCGCAGGAGCTGAAGCGGGACATGAAGGCCGCGGCGGCGCGCGGCTGAACACGGGAACGAACCCGGCCCGGCGTACGTCAGATTCGGCATGAGGACCTTTCGGCTCGTCGTCTCCGCGCTGACCGTCTGCGTGGCGCTGAGTGCCTGCGGCAGCCAGGACGCCGGAGGCGGCAACCCCCCGCCGACGCCGACCGGCACGGTGACCAGCCAGCCCACGCCCGACCCGACCGGCACGCCGTCGAACGTCGACCCCGCGCCGACCGGCACGCCATCGGTCGTCGACCCCGCACCGACCGGGATGCCGTCACGCCCGAAGCCGGGCGGCCCGAGCACGCCCCCGGGAGTCCGGGCCACCACCCTGTCCGGGGTGGTTCAGGGCGGGGTGGAGCCCGGCTGCGTCCTGCTCGACGGCTACCTGCTCCTCGGGGGGCCGCGAGACGTGCTGACCCCGGGTGCGCGGGTGGAGGTCAGCGGCCGGGCCGAGCCCGGCATGATGACCACCTGCCAGCAGGGCACCCCGTTCGTCGTGTCGAACGCCAACCGGTCCTGAACAGCCGCGCCAGGCGCTAGCGGGTCGTGACCTCGTCGTCGGCCGGATCGGCCAGCTCGGGTGCCTGCGGCTGCCGGGGCGTCAACTCGACCTGCGCGGGCGTGGCCAACTCGTCGTCCGAGACGCCCAACTCGGCGAGCTTGCGGGCGCTGACCAGCACCCGGGCCTCCAACGACCCGACCGCCCGGTTGTACGCGGTCACCGCCCCGGCCAGCGACGACCCGAGCTTGCCCACGTGGTCGCCAAGCGTGGAGAGCCGACCGTACAGCTCCCGCGCGAGGGTGTGCACCGCGAGCGCGTTGCGGGCCAGCGCCTCCTGCCGCCAGGAGTACGCGACGGTCCGGAGCAGGGCGACGAGCGTGGCCGGCGTGGCCAGCACCACGTTGCGGGTGAACGCGTGCTCCAGCAGCGTCGGGTCACGTTGGAGTGCGACGTCGAGGAACGTGTCGGCCGGAATGAACAGCACCACGAACTCGGGTGAGTTGTCGAACGCCGACCAGTAGGACTTGGCGGCCAGCGCGTCGACGTGCCCTCGCAGGTGCCGGGCGTGCGCGTCGAGGTGGGTGTCCCGGCCGCGCTCGTCGCGGGCCTCCATGGCCGTCAGGTACGCCTCGAACGGTGCCTTGGCGTCCACCACGACCGATCGGCCGCCGTGCAGCCGGACCACCAGATCCGGTCGGACGACCTGCTGGTCGGTGGCGGCGGTGACCTGCTCGGAGAAGTCGCAGTGCTCCAACATGCCAGCCGCCTCGACGATCCGGCGTAGCTGGTGCTCGCCCCAGCGGCCCCGCACCTGCGGCGCGCGCAACGCCGCCACCAGTTGCTTGGTCTCGGTGCGCAGCTCACCGGAGACGGCGGTCATCGAACGGACCTGCTCGCGCAGCTCGGCGTACGCGTCGACCCGGTCGTGTTCCAGCTCGGCCACCCGCAGCTCGTAGCGGCGCAGGGTGTCGTGCAGCGGCGCGACCGCCCGGGCCACCGCCTCCTGGGACTGCGCGGTGGCCTCGTAGCTCAGCGCCCGCATCGACTGCTCCAGCCGGCCCTCGCCCTCCCGGGTGGCGGCCAGGGTGGCATCGAGGCGGGCGATGTCGGCCGCCGAGCGGGACCGGGCCGCAAGCCAGCCCACCGCCCCGCCGGCACCGAGGCACACGATCACCAGGAGCAGGGTCGAGACGTCCATCACCGGAGCTTGCCAGACGGATACGACGCGACAGGCGGGGGTACGTTCGATGACATGGAACTTGTGTTGTGCCTCGCGGTCGTGCTGGTCGGCGGGCTGGGCGCCGCGGCGCTCGTCCGCGCCCAGGCCAACGCCCGGCAGCGCACCGCGCTCGGCGACGCCCGCGCGGAGGCGCAGCGGTGGTACGAGCGCCTCGGCGGCCAGTTGATGAACCTGCAGGGCGACGAACCAGCGGTACGCCAGGCGCTGGCCGATGCCGGTGAACGGTACAACGCGGCCGGCTCGCAGTTGGAGCAGGCGCGTACGCCGCACCAGTTCGGGTTGGCGCGGGAGACCGCGCTGGAGGGGCTGGCGTACATCCGGGCGGCGCGTACCGCGCTGGGCATCGATCCGGGTCCGGAGGTGCCGACGCTGGCCGCCGCGCGGGGCGTGGGGCAGCTCACCAAGGAGCGCGAGGTCGACGTGCAGGGGCAGACCTTCCGGGCCGGCCCGCAACCCGGCCGGGAAACGCCCTACTACTACCCCGGTGGGCGTTACCAGGGTCGGCCGGTGCCGGCCGGGTGGTATTCGACGCCGTGGTGGAAGACCGCGCTGGGTGCCGGCGCCGGTGTGCTCGGCGGCATCCTGATCGCCGACGCGCTGTTCTCGCCCGCCTTCGCCGACCCCGGGTACGGCTACGACGCCGGCTACCAGGAGGGCTTCGGCGACGGCGTCGACCAGGGCAGCGCCGACCAGGACTTCGGCGGTGACCAGGGCGGCGACTTCGCCGGCGGTGACCAGGGCGGCGACGTCGGCGGTGACTACGCCGGTGGGGACTTCGGTGGTGGCGGCTTCGGTGGTGGGGACTTCGGTGGCGGCGACTTCGGTGGTGGGGACTTCGGCGGCGGCGACTTCTGACAGTCGTGCACACCTACGGAAACGGGCCCCGGTCGCAGCGACCGGGGCCCGTTCTCGTACCTGTTGATCAGCCGGTGTTGCGCATGCCGGCGGCGATGCCGTTGACCGTGGTGAGCAGCGCGCGTTCCAGGGCGGTGCCGTCGCTCGGTGCGCGTCGGCCGCCCGGGGCGGTGGCGATCGCCCGCCCGGCGGCACCGGACTCCCGGTACTGCCGCAGCAGCGCCACCTGGAGGTGGTGCAGCGGCTCCAGGTAGGTGTCCCGGACGGCGAGGGTGCGCTGGAGCACCGGCGAGTTTTCCAGCAGGGCGGGTGAGGCGGTCACCGCCAGCACCTCCCGCTTGGTCAGCTCGTACTCCTGCTCGATCTGTTCGAAGATCGGGTGCAGCTTCTTCGGGACCAGGGTCTCGACGTACCGGCGGGCGATGCTCAGGTCGGTCTTGGTCACCATCATCTCGACGTTCGACAGGAACGTGCGGAAGAAGTGCCAGTTGCGGTGCATCTCGGCGAGCACGTCCGCCAGACCGGCCTCGCGGGCGGCGGCCAGCCCGGAGCCGACGCCGAACCAGCCCGGCACGATCTGCCGGGTCTGCGTCCAGCCGAACACCCACGGAATGGCCCGCAGACCGGACAGCCCCGCGCCGGTGTTCGGGCGCTTCGCCGGCCGGGAGCCGATGTTCAGCGCGCCGAGCAGCTCGGTGGGGGTGGACGCCCAGAAGTACGCCGGCAGGTCCGGGTCCTCGACGAGCGACCGGTAGCGCCGGAACGCCGACTCGGAGACCTTGTCCATCGTCGCGTCCCAGCGTTCCAGCATCTCGGCCGGCTGCCGTGGCGCGGTGTGCAGCAGGGTCGCCTGGAGCACCGCGGCGAGGGTGAGCTCCAGATTTTCCCGGGCCAGGGACGGCAGGGTGTACTTGTCGGAGATCACCTCACCCTGCTCGGTCACCTTGATCGCGCCGTCCAGCGTGCCGTACGGCTGAGCCAGGATCGCCTCGTGCGTCGGCCCGCCGCCGCGACCGACCGTGCCGCCCCGGCCGTGGAACAGCCGCAGGTGCACCCCGTGCCGGGCGGCCACGTCGCGCAGTGCGCGCTGCGCGCGGTGGATCGACCACTGGCTGGTGGTGATCCCGGCTTCCTTGTTGGAGTCGGAGTAGCCGAGCATGACTTCCTGCACGTCGCCCCGGGCCCGCACCAGCGCCCGGTACGCGGGCAGCGACAGCAGGTCGTCGAGGAGTTCGCCGCCGGCGTTGAGCTCGGCCGGGGTCTCCAGCAGCGGCACGAACCCGACCCGGGCGCGCCCGCTGTGCACGTCCACCAGGCCGGCCTCGCGGGCCAGCACCACCGCGGCCAGCACGTCGTCGACACCCATGGTCATCGAGATGATGTACGACTCGATGACCTCGGTGCCGAACCGGTCCTGGGCCTCCCGGATGGTGCTGAACACGTCGAACGTCTTGCGGGCGGGCTCGGAGAGCGGGGTGTCGAGGGTGGACAGCGGTCGCCGCCCGGTCAGCTCGTCGGCGAGCAGCTTGGTGCGTTCCAGTCGGGTCAGCGCCGGATAGTCGGAGACCTCGCCGACGGCCTCGTAGAGCTGGGCGAGCACCGCGTGGTGCGCCTCGGCGTGCTCCCGTACGTCCATGGTGGCCAGGTGCAGGCCGAACGCGGAGACGGTACGGATGGTCGAGGCCAACCGGCCGACGGCGGTGAGCTGCCCGGAGTTGCGGGCCAGCGAGGCGCGCAGCAGGTCCAGGTCGGCGATCAGCTCGGCGGAGCCCCGGTAGTCCCGGCCCGGCACGTGCGCGGTGCCCTGGCGCAGGCGTTGCCGGGTGTTGGCGAGCTTCGCCTTCACGCAGCGCGCCTTGAGCCGGTACGGCTCCTCGGCGTTGACCCGCCGGAACCGCGTCGCCACCTCGGGCAGGGCGTCCAGGTCGGCGGCGAGGCTGGCGGAGAGGTCCAGCGACACCCCGCGCAGTCGGCGGGAGACCGACACCTCGTTGATCAGGTGGTCCATCGCTTTCTCGGTGGCCGCGATGCCGTGCTCGTACTGGATGGTCAGCACCTCGCGGGTGACCGCCGGGGTGACGAACGGGTTGCCGTCGCGGTCGCCGCCGATCCAGGTGCCGAAGCTCAGCGGCCGGGCCGTCGGCGAGGTCTCCACGCCGAGGGTGCGCAGCGTGTCGGCCAGATCGTCGAGCACCTGCGGGGCGGCCTCGGCGTAGAGGTCGCGCAGGTAGTAGATGGCGTTGCGGGCCTCGTCGGTCGGGTCCGGTCGGTCGAGGCGCAGCTCGTCGGTCTGCCACATCAGGTCCAGCAACTCGGCCAGGCGGCGGTTGGCCGGGCCCTCGTCGCTGGCGCCGTAGAGGATCGCGTTGGCGGTCTCGGTGTCCAACTCGTCGGCGATCGCGCGCAGCTTGGACAGGATCGAGCGGCGGGCCGCCTCGGTCGGGTGGGCGGTGAAGACCGGGCGGACCGCCAGCCGACGTGCCGCGTTGGCGATCTCCTCGGCCGGCACCCCACGCTCGGCGATCATCTTGGCCGCCTGGTCCAACCAGCCGCCCTGCACCGCGCGACGGCGGCGCAGGTCCCGGGCGCGGTGCACCTGCTCGGTGATGTTGGCCAGGTGGAAGTAGGTGGAGAAGGCGCGGGCCAGCTTGGTGCCGGTGGTCACGTCGAGCCCGCCGAGGCGCTGGGCGGCCGCCGGGGCGTCGGTGCGGACCTGGGCGCGGATCTCCTCGACGAGGTCGAGCAGGGGGCGACCCTCCTGGCGGGCCAGGGTCTGACCGAGCAGGGTGCCCAGTCGGCGGATGTCGGCACGCAGCGCGGCGTCGGGGCCGTCGTGGTCGTGCTGGTCAGTCACGGTGCGCTCCCTCACGTGGATGCGAAGGACAGCGCTGTCCGACTCACTGGATGGTATCCGCGCCCACCGTATGTCTGGAGACCCCCGGGTGATCCACTGCCCCTGGGGCGGTGTTTTCGGGCGTGATCTCAGCCACCGTTTCGGGCTGATCCGGAGCCGCCGGAGGCTGGCCAGTGGCCGGGCGGGGCGACCGGGTCTGGCGGTGACGGTCCGGCGGCACCGAACCAGGCTCGCGCTGACCAGCGGCGGTTTGCCAGCTGCCGGGCGAAAACCGCTTGGCTGACCGATTAGCGTCTGATCATGGTGTCGCTGCGCTACCCGCCCAAGCCGCGTCCGGGCGACCGGGTCGCGGTCGTCTCACCGTCCGCCGGCCTACCGGCGATTTTCCCCCACGCGTACGAGTTGGGGCTGCGCCGGCTGCGCGAGGAGTTGGGACTGGAGCCGGTGGAGTATCCGACCACCCGGGTCACGGGGGCGGACCCGCGCGACCGGGCCCGCGACCTGACCGCCGCCTTCGCCGACCCGAGCGTCACCGCCGTGCTCGCCACGGTCGGCGGGAACGACCTGATCACCGTCACCCCGTACCTCGACGACGACGTGTTGCGGGCCAACCCGAAGCCCTACTTCGGCTACTCCGACAACACCAACGTGCTCAACCACCTCTACCGGCTGGGCATCGTCGCCTACCACGGCGGATCGGTGCTCGTGCACCTCGGCCGCCCGGGCGCGCCGCACCCGCTGACCTTCGACTCGCTGCGCGCCGCGCTGTTCACCACCGACTGGTACGCGCTGACGCCCGCGCCCGCGTGGGGTGACCGGCCGAACCCGTGGACCGAGCCCGAGACGCTGGCGTACGAGCCGGAGATGCTGCCCGGCGAGGGCTGGCGTTGGCAGGGACCGGAACGGGTGGTGCGGGGGCGCACCTGGGGTGGCTGCCTGGAGATCCTGCACTGGCTGATGGCCACCGACCGGGTGCCGACCCGCGACGAGTTGGCCGGGGCCGTGCTGGTTGTCGAGACCTCGCAGGAGATGCCCAGCGCGCAGGAGGTGTTCCGGATCGTGCGCAACATGGGGGAGCGGGGCCTGCTGACCGCCTTCGCGGCGATCGTCGTCGGTCGTCCGAAGGCGTGGGACTTCGACAAACCGCTGTCGGTGCCGGAGCGCTCGGCGTGGGGCGCGGCCCAGCGGGAGGCGATCATCCGCGGCCTCACGCCGTACAACCCGGAGGCGGTGGTGGTCTTCGACGTCGACCTCGGTCACACCGACCCGCAGTTGATCATCCCGTACGGCGGCGAGATCCTTGTCGACGCCGTCGACCGCCGGATCTCGGTGCGTTACTGACGGGACCTGTGCGGTGCACGCACCCGGTGGGGAGGTGCGTGCACCGGAATCCGCAGGTGTCAGTCGGTCGCGCAGAGGACCGACCGCAGCGCGGCCAGGGCGCCCGCGCTCGCCGGCACCGGCGGCAGGCCCCGAACGTCGGCGTCGATGTCGTAGACGTTGCCGGCGAGGACAAGCTGCCGGGAGTTGTCCAGGCTGGTCGCCGCGATGCTGGTGAAGCCCGGCCCGCCACCGTCGGTCGTCCACACCGACGTCGGGCCCGCGGCGCAGGGCACCGTCATCCGTTGCACGCCCAGCCCGTACCCGTCCGGCCCGTCGTCGGTGGGCACCAGCGTCTCCAACGCGCGCTGCTGTGCCGGCGCGAGCAGTCGCCCGCCGAACAGCGCCCGATGGAACCGCGCCAAATCCGCCGCCGTCGAGATCATCGCCCCGGCGGTCCAGTCGTAGGACGGGCTGAACGTGGTCACATCTCGCCCGGCCAGGTCGTAGCCGTGCAGGTGCCGACCGTGGATCTCCGGGTCGGTGACCGGGAACGAGGTGTGCCGCAGACCCAGCGGTCCGATGATCCGCCGCCGCACCTCGGACGCCGCGTCCCGGCCGGTGACCGCCTCGATGATCAGACCGGCCAGCAGGTAGTTCGTGTTCGAGTAGCCCCACGAGGTGCCCGGGGCGAAGTCCGGTCGGTGAGCCACCGCCAGGGCGATCACCGTGCGGGGTGCGATGACCCGGTCCCAGTCGTGGTCGTCGAGGTACGGCGCCCAGAAACTCCGTTCGCCGGTCGGGTCCCAGATGCCGCTCGTGTGGTTGAGCAACTGCCGGACGGTGATCGTCGAACCGTCGTTGCCGTTACCCCGGACGACCCCGGGCAGCCACCGCTCGATCGGATCGTCGAGGGTCAACCGACCCTCGCCCACCAGTTGCAGCAGCACTGTCGACACGAACGCCTTGGTGTTGCTGGCGATCCGGGCCGGTCGTCCGGCCGGGCCCGCGCCCCGGTGGCCCGGTCGGCCATCCCCGCCGCCACCTGCCACCGTCGGCCATCCACCCGGCCGTACGCCACCGCGGCGGGAAAGCCGTCCGCGACCAGTTGGTCGAGCGCGGCGACCATCGCCCGGCGTTCCGCCCCTGGTTGGCCGGCACGAGCCGGCAGGGGCGCGACGGCGAGTGTGGCGACCAACGAGCCGACCGACACCACCACGGCCCACAGCTGACGCATCATGATCTTGCTCCCATCGACGTGACGACGTCTGTCCCCGTCGACCCTGCCGAAGTGCGGAGCGCGGGTGAATGCGGATCTCCCGCCGGTCGGGTGGGGTTAACCCGACAGATCACGACGGGTTGGCCGGCTGGGCGGGCGGCTCGTGCCCCGGCATGCTGAGCGGACACTCCGGTAAGCGTCGGCGCGGGATCAGCCGGCGCGTTGGCGTCCGGCGTTGTGTTGACCGGCACGGTCTCGCCCGCCGTGGTGTCGTCCGGCAGGTCGGGAGGATCAGATGACGCGTCTGCGGCAACTCCGCCATCAGGTCGGGTACGTGCTGGTCGGCCTGCCGCTGGCGGTCGTCGGCTTCGCGTACGCCGCTCTCACGGTCGTGGTCGGCGGCATGCTCTCGCTGACGCTGCTCGGCCTGCCGCTGCTGTCCACCGGCGTCCTCGGCGCTCGCGGTTGGGGCCGGCTGCACCGCGCTCTCGCCCGCGCGGCGCTCGGGCTGCGGGTCGACGCGCCACGCCCGGTCCGCCGACGGCCCGGCCCGGTGGGGTACGTCCGCACCGGCCTGGGCGACGCCACGGGGTGGCGGGCGATGGCCTATCTGATCGTCAAGCTGCCGGTGACCGTGCTCGCGGCGGCGGTGGTCGCGGTCTTCCTCTGCTACCCGGTGTTCCTGCTCAGCCATCCGCTCTGGTGGAAGTTCATCCAGCCGGTCAACACCGACAGCACGGGCCGGCCGCACCGCGCCGCCCTGCAACTCGGGGACTTCTTCTTCGACACCTGGCCCCGATCGTTCCTGCTGGCCGGGATCGGTGCCGGGATGCTTCTCGCCGGCCCCTGGCTGCTGCGCGGCGTGCTGTTCTCAGACGAGCTGCTGATCCGCGGCCTACTCGGCCCGAGCAGCCTCGACGACCGGGTCGACACCCTCGAACGGACCCGCGCCCTGGCCGTCGACGACGCCGCCGCGCTGCTGCGCCGCATCGAACGCGACCTGCACGACGGCACCCAGGCGCAACTTGTCGCCCTGGCGATGAAGTTGGGCATGGTCAAGGAGAAGCTCGCCGACGGGGCCGGGCCGGAAGCCAGGGCACTCGTGGAGACCGCGCACCGGGACGCGAAGACCGCGATCACCGACCTGCGGGACCTGGCCCGGGGCATTCACCCGCCGATGCTCGACAACGGGCTGGAGGCGGCGCTGGCCACCCTGGCGGCCCGGGGCGCCGTACCCGTCGCGTTGCGGGTCGCGTTGCGTGAGCGGCCGTCGCCGGCCGTGGAGACGATCGTCTACTACTGCGTCGCCGAGTTGCTCACCAACGTCGCCAAACACTCCACCGCCCGGCGGGCGACAGTCGACGTACGCCAGGAGGGCGGCCTGCTGCGGGTGCGGGTCTCCGACGACGGCGACGGCGGAGCCCGGATCGGGTCGACGGCCCGCGCCCTGCCCGGCGGCGGGCTGGCCGGCCTGCGCGACCGAACCCGTACCGTGGACGGCACGATGCGGATAGACAGCCCACCCGGCGGGCCGACGCTTGTCACCGTGGACCTCCCGGTACGGCCGTGACCGGGCTGCGAGTGGTCCTCGCCGAGGACTCCGGGATCCTGCGCGACGGGCTCACCTACCTGCTCAGCGACCGGGGGCACCGGGTGCTCGCCGCCGTGGCCGATCCGGAGGCGCTACGGGTCGCCGTCGACGAGCACCGGCCGGACATCGCGGTGATCGACATCCGGATGCCGCCCACGTACACCGACGAGGGGCTGCGGGCGGCGCTCGCCGTCCGCGCGGCCCATCCCGGCACGCCGGTGCTGCTCTTCTCCCAGTACGTGGAGACCCGGTACGCGGCACAGTTGCTCGCCGGCGGTGCCGGGGGAGTCGGTTACCTGCTCAAGGACCGGGTCGCCGAGGTCGGCGAGTTCGTCGACGCGCTCACCCGGGTCGCCGCCGGGGCGACAGTGCTCGACCCGGAGGTGGTGACGCAACTGCTCGGTGCGGCCCGCGGTGGCGAGGAGTTGGCCAGCCTCTCCGAGCGGGAACGGACCGTCCTGGCCCTGATGGCCCAGGGGCGGTCGAACGTGGCGGTCGCCGCGGCGCTGTTCCTCAGTGTGGGGGCGGTGGAGAAACACATCACCAGCATCTTCGGCAAGCTCGGCCTGCCCCCGTCCGAGAGCGACCACCGCCGGGTCATCGCGGTGCTGCGCCACCTCCAGGCCGGCTCCTGACCCGCCGCTTCGGCGATGCTCCCGGGGGGACCAGCACTCATGCCGCGTTCCGCCTCGCCGCAGGGCGAGCCTTTCCCCATCGGGAGATTTTGTGACGACCCGATAACCCCGCGTACAGGGTGCGGGATCGGTCGGTCTCCGCTGACGTCCGCAGTGCGTTGCGGCTTCTGGCGGGCGATAACCGGCGCGCACGCGGACACTGCGGCACCAGATCCCGCTCTTCCGCCAGAACCAAAGGTAACCAGCGGTGGAAAAGAGCATTTCCGCTTTCCGGCGGAGGCGATTCTGGATTGCCGCCCACCAATCCGCATTCGACAATTAGGCTCTGCCGACGCGTGCCGCGAGCTTGTCTTTTGAAGGTGGAAGCGCTCCCATGCCGCACAAAATGTAAGGGCGACGCCCGCTGAAGTAGTGAACCTCTGGGGCGTCGCCCTTACCTACCCCCTGCCGCAAAACGGGGGGTAACGCCTGTCCCGTGAGTATGTCCAAGACCAACGGTCAGGCGAGAACGGGGTAGCGCTAAGTTCTTTGGCTCGGCTGGGCCCCACCTTGCCGACAATGCGCAGGGTTGGCAACCCCGCTTGCGGTCATCGGTACTCACCGGTAGGCGCGGAAAGCGACATAGTTAGACAAAAATTAAAGACACTCATCTTTGCCGGGCTGTGATTTGGAACACAAGGCCAGAGTGCGCCTTGTATTTCTTTCATTTGACGGATGACACGGTTCGCATCCCTCAGTGACCAACGAACGACTCAACGTGATGGTCACGGTTCGACGAGGGTCGACCGTCGGAGCTTCCTAGTGTGATGCCCGTCACCCGCAGTCCTTCAAAAGCTTTCAAATTGGACAGGATGCAAGGGGTCACGCTCCTGTCACTGTCGCGGCATACGGTTTACTCTCCAGCAGTACTTCCGTGAGACCACCCGTATGCCGCCTGTTCTTTCCGGCTTCCAGTCAACGGACCGCAAACCGTCGGAGGCCGGGAAAGGCTGCTGTCGCGTGGAGTCCAAGACCAGCGCACCACATCAGGAAGAGAGAGGGGAGCCAACGGTGGCTTTCCGCAGTCCTGGTCCTCTCATGCCCCGGTGGCAGCTCTTGCCGCCGGGGCCCGGGACCATCATCACGGCCGTCCTCGTGGCGTCCGTGTTGCTCACCGTCCTTGGCCAGCCGCTGTTCGCACTGGCGGCCGTTCTGTTGGCCCTGGCCGCCTGCTTCGCAACCGCGGGTTGGATGCACCATCGCCAGAACGCGGAGAAGTCGGACGAGTCCGGCCGCGAGGACAGGGACGTGATCACGGTCGAGCCCCTCGTCGTGCCGTCCGAGACGGACACCAAGCCGGCTCCGCCGGCACAGGGGCGGTGAGTTCGATCGGCCTGTGTCCGCTTGGTTGAGTGGATGGGCCCGGACACCCCGGCAACCTCCACAACCACCTGGACAGCCGTCTTCCGATGGCTGGCGAGAGACGACCCCTCCGCAGCCTGAGGTGTGACCGCACCACGCCTAGCAGCCGAATCCCCGCCACCCGAACAGGGTGGCGGGGATTCTTGGCTATGCCAGCTGTGTCGGGACAGGAAGTGCGAGATCGCGGGGGTGGGGGCGGAGTTCAGAGGGTTACGAGGGCGAAGGCGCGGACCGGGAAGGTGCCCATGCCGGCCACCCTCGGTGGGGCCGCTGTGAACCGGAATCCGCTCGGCGGCAGCGCGTCCAGGCCGGTCAGGTGCTCCACGACCGGGATGCCGGCGGCGAGCAGGGTGCTGTGCGCGGGGCGTACGCCGCCGGCCGCTGGACTCATGTCGTCGATGTTGATCGAGTCGATGCCGACCAGGGCGGCGCCAGCGTCGGCCAGCGCCTGGGCGGCGTCCCCGGTCAGGTAGGGCGCCTCCGGCGCGCCGTACCGCTCGGTGCCGAAGTGCACGTCCCACCCCGTGTGCAGCAACACCGCGCACCCCGCCACCTCGTACGGCGCCAACATCAGCCGGTCCACGGCCCGGGTGCCGGCCGGCACGCGAACGACCACACCGGGCAGGTCGGCGAGGCGGCTCAGGGACACCCCGGCCAGGTCGTCGCCGCCGGCCCAGCGGTGGGCGGGGGTGTCCAGGTACGTGCCGGTGTTGGCGATCATGTCGATCCGGGCCACGTGGAACTCGGTGCCCGGCGCGTAGTTCGCCCGGGACGCCGCGAAGGTCAACCAGTCACTGATCCGCGGGGCCGGCCAACCTGGCAGGGTGCTCATCCCGTCGCTGATCACGTGGCTCAACTCGACAAGTCGACGATCGGAGCCGGCTTCCTCGACGGCGACGCCCCGACCACCCTTGTGCGGCTCTTCGATGATCGTCTTCGCGCTGATCCGGACCTCGGCGACCATCAGCAGCCCGAGGTGCCGGACGAACAACACCGCCAGGTCGTCGTCGCTGATCTCCGGACCCGGAATGTCCAGCCGAAACTCCTCGGTACGTAGCCCGCCGCCGTTGGCGAAGCTCACCTGCGCGTCGAACTGTGCCCGCCACTGCCCCATCACGAAACCCGACCACAGGGACCACCCACCGGTCAAGATCCACGCTTCGGCTGGTGGGGTTCGCACCGCACGATCTTGAGGCGCGAACGAGGGCGGCAGTGCGAGCGGCCCCTCCCCGGGCGGCCACGTGCGCGGATCTTGGGGCAGGTGTCAGGTGCGCGAGGGCTGGGCGTGAGGTGCGGGGGCTGCGGGCGCGGGGGGCATCGGGGCGTGGCGCGGGCCGGGGTCCCCGCGGCGTGGGCGCGTGTATCGGGGTCCGGGAGCGTGGCGCATGCCTGGGCGAACGGGTTCACGGGTGGGGTGTCGAGCGCGACGCGACGCGGACCTCGGCGGAAGGGGTTGTGTGTCGGCGCGCGGAGATAGGCTTGTCGTCGTGCACCCCTCGTCCAGCTGGACGCGGGGCCGCCGTCGTGTGCGTCGACTCCCCTGGAAGGTTTCCCTTGCTCACCGGTCTGTTCTCCGCCGCCCTGGCCGACCCGGGGCTGACCCGCGCGCGTGACCTGGCGCGCTCCGGTGCCGCCCAGGTCGACGGCCTCGACATCACCGCTCCCGCCGCGCTGCGCCCGTTCGCCGTCGCGGCTGTCGCCGCGGACAACGAGGGTGCCGGGCGGCCGGTGCTCGCCGTGACCGCCACCACCCGCGAGGCCGACGACCTGGCCGCCGCGTTGGGTGGGTTGCTGCCCGCGGAGCAGGTGGTGGTCTTCCCATCCTGGGAGACGCTGCCGCACGAGCGGCTCTCCCCACGCTCGGACACGGTGGGTCGGCGGCTGGCTGTGCTGCGCCGGCTGGCACACCCGGAGGCGACCGACGCGCACGGCGGCACCGGGCCGCTGCGGGTGGTCGTGGCGCCGGTCCGTTCGCTGCTCCAACCGCAGCTCAAGGGGCTCGGTGACCTGGAGCCGGTGCAGCTCGCCGCAGGCGAGGAGGCGGACCTGGAGGAGGTCGCCCACCGACTGGTCGACATGGCGTACGCCCGGGTCGACCTGGTCACCAAGCGCGGCGAGTTCGCGGTGCGCGGCGGCATCCTGGACGTCTTCCCGCCCACCGACGAGCACCCGTCCCGGGTCGAGTTCTGGGGCGACGAGGTGGAGGAGATCCGCACCTTCGCCGTCGCCGACCAGCGGACCATCGAGCAGGTTCCGCTGCTCTGGGCACCGCCCTGCCGTGAGCTGCTGCTCACCCCGGCGGTCCGGGACCGGGCCGCCGCGCTCGCCGAGCAGCACCCCGAGCTGGCCGAGATCCTGGACAAGCTGGCCGAGGGCATCCCGGTCGAGGGCATGGAGTCGCTGGCGCCGGTGCTGGTCGGCCCCGACTCGCTGGAGCTGCTGCTCGACGCCATGCCGGCCGGCACCCACGTGCTGCTGTGCGATCCGGAGCGGATCCGCACGAGGGCGCACGATCTGGTGCGTACCTCGGAGGAGTTTTTGCAGGCCAGTTGGGCTGCCGCCGCGGTCGGCGGCCAGGCCCCGGTGGACGTCGGCGCCGCCGCCTTCCGCACCCTCGGCGAGGTGCGCGCCGCCGCCGGCAAGCTCGGCCAGCCGTGGTGGACGCTGTCCCCGTTCGGTCTGGTGGAGGGGGAGACCGCCGAGGCGCGGCAGCCCTGGGAGGACGCGCCGGAGCAGGCCACCGTCACCCCGGACGACGCCATCGCGGTGACCCTGTCCGCCCAGCCGGCCCCGCTCTACCACGGTGAGACCGCGCGGGTGGTCGACGACCTCAAGCGCTGGGCCGGCGAGGGCTGGTCGATCGCGCTGGTCTTCGAGGGGCACGGCCCGGCCCAGCGGGCGGTGGAGGTGCTGCGCGACGCCGGCCTGGGCGCGCGGTTGACCGAGGAGGTGCCGACCGCGCCCGTCCCGGGTGAGCTGGTGGTGACCTGTGGCGCGCTGAGCAGTGGGTTCGTCGACGAGGCGTCCCGCTTCGTGCTGCTCACCGGCAACGACGTGACAGGTGGTCGGGGCACCTCGACCCGGGACATGCGCAAGATGCCGAGCCGGCGACGCAACACCATCGACCCGCTGGAGCTCAAGGCCGGCGACCATGTGGTGCACGAGCAGCACGGCATCGGCCGCTACGTCGAGCTGGTGCAGCGCACCGTCAACGGCGCCAGCCGCGAATACCTGGTCATCGAGTACGCGGCCAGCAAGCGGGGCCAGCCCGGCGACCGCCTGTTCGTGCCGACCGACCAGCTCGACCAGCTCTCCCGCTACGTGGGCGGCGAGCAGCCGACCCTGCACAAGATGGGCGGCTCGGACTGGCAGAAGTCCAAGGCACGGGCCCGCAAGGCGGTCCGGGAGATCGCCGCGCAGCTCATCCAGCTGTACGCCGCGCGCAAGGCGTCCAAGGGCCACTCGTTCGGCCCGGACACCCCGTGGCAGCGCGAGCTGGAGGACGCCTTCCCCTGGCAGGAGACACCGGACCAGCTCGCCGCGATCGACGAGGTCAAGCGGGACATGGAGCAGACCGTGCCGATGGACCGGCTGATCTGCGGCGACGTCGGCTACGGCAAGACCGAGATCGCGGTACGGGCGGCGTTCAAGGCCGTGCAGGACGGCAAGCAGGTGGCGGTGCTGGTGCCGACGACGTTGCTGGTGCAGCAGCACTACAACACGTTCGCCGAGCGGATGAGCCAGTTCCCGGTGCAGATCCGGCAGCTGTCGCGGTTCCAGACCCCGAAGGAGACCGAGCGGACGCTGGAGATGGTCGCCGACGGCACCGTCGACATCGTGATCGGCACCCATCGGCTGTTGCAGACGGCCACCAGGTTCAAGCAGCTCGGGCTGGTGATCGTCGACGAGGAGCAGCGTTTCGGTGTCGAGCACAAGGAGCACCTGAAGACGCTGCGCGCGTCTGTCGACGTGCTGAGCATGTCGGCCACCCCGATCCCACGGACCCTGGAGATGGCGATCACCGGCATCCGGGAGATGTCCACGATCGCCACCCCGCCGGAGGAGCGGCACCCGGTGCTCACCTTCGTCGGCGCGCAGGACGACCGGCAGGTGGCCGCGTCCATCCACCGCGAGTTGCTGCGCGACGGGCAGGTCTTCTACCTGCACAACCGGGTCGAGTCGATCGACCGGGCGGCGCGGCGACTGCGGGAGTTGGTGCCGGAGGCGCGGGTCGCGGTGGCGCACGGCCAGATGGGTGAGGACGCCCTGGAGAAGGTCATGGTCGGCTTCTGGGAGAAGGAGTTCGACGTCCTGGTCTGCACCACGATCGTCGAGTCGGGCATCGACATCCCGAACGCCAACACGCTGATCGTGGAGCGTGCCGACCTGCTCGGCCTGGCCCAGTTGCACCAGATCCGTGGCCGGGTCGGCCGGGGCCGCGAGCGGGCGTACGCGTACTTCCTCTACCCGCCGGAGAAGCCGCTCACCGAGCACGCCCACGAGCGGCTGGCGACCATCGCCCAGCACACCGAGCTGGGCGCCGGCATGTACGTGGCGATGAAGGACCTGGAGATCCGGGGCGCCGGCAACCTGCTCGGCGGCGAGCAGTCCGGGCACATCGAGGGTGTCGGCTTCGACCTGTACGTGCGGATGGTCGGCGAGGCGGTCTCCGCGTTCAAGGGTGAGCGGTCGGAGGACGAGCCCGACGTCAAGATCGATCTGCCGATCGACGCGCACCTGCCGCACGACTACGTGAGCGTGGAGCGGCTGCGCCTGGAGATGTACCGCAAGTTGGCCGAGGCGCGCGACGAGGAGCGGCTGACCGAGGTGATCGCCGAGATGACCGACCGGTACGGCGAGCCGCCGGCACCCGTGCAGAACCTGGTGGAGGTGGCGCGGTTCCGCCTGCTGGCCCGCCGGTACGGCCTGACCGACGTGTCCATGCAGGGCAAGCACGTGCGGTTCGGCCCGCTGCCGTTGCCGGATTCCAAGCAGATGCGGCTCAAGCGCTACCACCCGGACGCCGTCTACAAGCAGGCCACCGACCAGGTCAGCGTGCCCCGCCCGAGCACCCGTCGGGTCGGTGGCGAGCCGTTGCGTGATCAGGCGCTGCTCCAGTGGTGCGCGCAGTTGCTCTCCGATGTGCTGGGTGCTCCCGCCCCGCTCGCCGTCGCGGCGGGCTGAGGCGGGAGCCAGCGTGCGGCGGGAGCCGGAGCCAGCGGGGGCGGGAGTCAACGTGCGGCGGGAGCCAGCGGGGGCGGGAGCCAGCGTGCGGCGGGTGCGGCGGAGGTCGGTGTGCGGTGGGGGCCGTCACAGCACGGACGTGGGCATGAGAGAGTGACGGGCATGCGTGCTCGCCGTGTGATCGCCGCCGCCAGCGTCGCGGCCCTGGGTGTCCTTTCCCTCGCTGCCTGCGGCAGGTCCGCGCCGGACGTCGCCGCGTATGTCGGTGACACCACCTATTCACTGGATCGGGTCGACGCGATCTACGCCGACGTGCAGGCGAAGTACGGCGAGACGGTCCGGCAGCAGGCGGTCCAGGCGGGTGCGACGCCGTCGCCGGAGCAGTTGCGCTCGAAGATCACTCGCCAGGACGTGGTCGACCTGCTGGTCAGCCTGGATCTGGGTAAGCGGGTCGTGGCGGCGAAGAACGTGCAGGTGCCCGACGAGATCACCCCGCAGCAGCTCGAACAGAACCTGCGGGTGCCGGCCACCACCGAGTACGCCACGCTCTGGGGCGAGTGGATCGACATGCTTCAGGTGCTCAACCAGCAGCTCCCGCCGGCCGAGCTGAGCGACGACTCGCTGATGGCCGTCTACAACGCCCTCGCGAAGGCCGGGGCGATCGACGGCGGCATGTCGGTGGCCGATGTCCGCAAGGCGTTCGGCGACGGTGGCTTCGTGCGCAGCGCCACCGCCCTCAGTGCCGCTCTGGAGGCGGAGGCCGATCGGGTCGACGTGTCGATCAACCCGCGCTACCGGGCGGTCGGGGTGCCGTCGGTGGTGAGTAACGGTCAGTCGCTGATCTTCTATTCGCTGCCGTTCATCAACGAGGACGGCCCGGTCACCGACATCTCCACCCCGGAGCCCGTGCGGTCTACCGCTGACCCGGACGCCGGCCCAGGCGCTGGCCCCGACGCCGGCCCGGGCACCGAGGGCACGGCCAGCTGAGCATGACGGCACGGATCGTCCTGCTGGTCACCTCACCCCGGCTCCCGGCCGGCCTGCTGACCTCCGCGGCCTGGGACGTCGTACGCCAGCACCCGGTGTTGACGGGTGCGGAGAGCGAGATGACCACCGCCGTGCGCCAGGCGGGCGCCGAGGTGACAGTTGTGGACGGTCCGGCGACGCAGCCGCTGCTGGATGCGGTGGCGACGCACGGCACGGTGGTGTGGCTGGCCGGCCCGGCGGGCGACGAGGCGCTGGCCCGGGAGTTGGGTCTGCGGCTGGCCCGGCAGCCGGGGCTGGCCGAGATGGAGCTGATGTACGGCTCGTGGGACCCGCCGGGCGCCCGGCTGCTCGACGCGGTGGCCGTGTTGGATCGGCTGGCCTCGCCGGGCGGTGACCCGTGGAAGAGGGCCCAGACGCACCGCAGCCTCGCGGGTTATCTGCTGGAGGAGAGCTACGAGGCGTACGACGCGATCAGCGCCGACGACACCGACGCGCTGCGCGAGGAGTTGGGCGACGTCCTGTTGCAGGTGGTCCTGCACGCGCGGCTCGCCGAGGAGTTGCCCGAGGACGAGCGGTGGAGCATCGACGACGTGGCGGGTGGCCTGGTCGACAAGATGATCCGGCGTAACCCGCACGTCTTCGCCGGGGCGGAGGCGGGCACCCTGGAGGAGATCACCGAGAACTGGGAGCGGATCAAGCGCGCGGAGAAAGCGCGGAGTTCGGTGCTGGACGGTGTGGCCCTGAGCCAGCCCGCGCTGGCCCTGGCCGCGCAGATCCTGGACCGCGCCGGTCGCCGAGGCATCGAGGTCCCACTCCCGGTGGCCGACGCCGAGGTGGCCGCCGAAGCGAGACTCGGCGCCAGCCTGCTGGCCGCGGTCGCGGCGGCCCGCGAGGCAGGAATCGACCCCGAAGCAGCCCTCCGCCGCACCACCCTCGCCCATGCCGAAACCATCCGCAAAACCGAACCCAAACCCAAACCCAAACCCCCACCCGCCGCCCCACCCCCACCCCCACCCCCACCCCCACCCGCCGCCCCACCTCCCGCCCCACCCGCAGACCCACGTTGATCATGGAGTTATTGCCACGACACGCCGCTTGGGGTCAAGGGGTGAGTGCAATCGTTAGGTAGCGATGAGGTGGTCCAGGCGTTCGGCTG